>DBFJSK010000428.1:0-8010 GCA_048403675.1 Tannerellaceae bacterium
CCACACGCTCAGGAAAAAACACAACGTTTAGGCCCCGATAAAAAACGTTTGATTTTACTAACACCCCCTTTTCATTCGCCGATATACCGTATCTTGGTTCTGAATTATAAAACAAACAATCATTATGGTATACGGTTATGTAAGAGTAAGTACCGACAAACAGAGTACTGAAAACCAGCGTTATGAAATTGAAAAATTCACCCAGGCCAAAAACATGCGCATCGACAACTGGGTAGACGAAACCATCAGCGGAACCAAAGGAATTTCCGAGCGGCAACTGGGACGGTTGCTCAAGCAAATCACGAAAGGCGACATCCTGATCACCACCGAACTCTCGCGGCTAGGCCGCAACCTGATGCAAGTAATGAGCTTCCTGCACCAATGTATGGAACGAGACATCATCGTCTACACCGTAAAGGAAGGCTACGAACTGGGCAACAACATCAACAGTAAGATTCTGGCCTTCGCCTTCAGCCTGAGCGCCGAGATCGAGCGCAACCTCATCTCGCAACGCACCAAGGAAGCCCTGGCCCGCAAAAAGAACGAAGGCACGAAGCTGGGGCGGCCCAAAGGCGGCAAAGCCGAACAATACAAATTGACCGGCAAGGAGGAAACCATCGTGAAAATGCTGAAAGAAAAAAAGACAAAATTATACATCAGCAAAAAACTCGGCGTCAACCGGCAGACCCTTAGGGACTTCCTCAACAACCACCCGGGCCTCGCCTACAAATAGCGGTTTTCCACCTCTACTTTTAACAATCAGCCGAATGTTTAATCAGTGTTAAAAACAAAAAGTAAAGTTAGCCGGGAGAGTAATTATTTGTTTATTCCTATTAACTTGCTGGCGGATATAGATAAATAACGTTGCCACCGTCCCCCGGAAAACGCCCCGCGGGAAAAAGCGTTTCAGGAAACTTGGCCATCGTTAACAATCGCTCAGCTCCGTCTACATTGTTTAATCTTTTAATATACGCATTCTCATGGAAAAAACGCTGGTAATTTTAAAGCCCTGTACCATCCAACGGGCGCTGATAGGTGAAATCATCACCCGGTTCGAAAGAAAAGGATTACGTCTGGCAGGCATCAAAATGACGTGGCTTACAGACGAACTGTTGAGCGAACACTACGCACATCTGAAAGAAAAACCGTTTTTCCAACGGATTAAGGACGCGATGAGCGTCTGTCCGGTCGTTGTCTGCTGCTGGGAAGGAGTAGACGCTATCCAAGTCGTGCGCACGCTGGCCGGCGCCACGAACGGCCGCAACGCAGCCCCGGGTACGATACGCGGCGACTACAGCATGAGCGTACAGGAAAACATCGTGCACGCCTCCGATTCGCCGGAAACGGCCGCCGTGGAACTGAAACGTTTCTTCAGCGAGCACGAAATTTTCGATTACAAGCAGAACAACCTGCTCAGCATCTATGCCAACGACGAATTTTAACCGATAAAAAAAGATAACCGGAAAGGTAAGATGGGAATCTTTACTTTTCCGGCTATTTATTTAGAAACTTACACCCTATCCTCGCGAACCGGATGAACAACCTAATTACTAATCTAAAAATCTAATACCATGAAAAAACACACTACTTCCTTTATAACATCCCCCGCCGGCAAATTGTTTTAGCCCCCCGCCGGCCTCCGGGCCAGCTGCACGCCTCCCCCCTTCAGGTGATGCCCGAACGAGCCGCCATGCGTTGGTAAGTTCATTCGATTTCTTCTTTATTCTTATCTTCTTATTTCCTTTCCTTAGTTACCTTGGCAGCGGAACTCGCTTTTTACATGGTAAGCCGGTGGAACGGGTTCCGCCCGAGCGGCCGTCGGCACACGTTTCTACCCCCCCCCTTCTCCTTTCCGCGATTTTCGTCTAACGCCCTCATTGCCAATCCCAACGTAGCTAATCTGCCGAAAGTACAAGGTTATTTCAGAGATTCTTTGTAATTTTGTATTTTAATCGACCCGAAAATATCGACAAATTAAAAACATATACGATATGCACAACTGGTTTGAATGTAAGGTATCTTACGAAAAAATGCTGGAAAACGGCATGCAGAAAAAAGTAACCGAGCCCTATCTGGTAGACGCCTTGTCGTTTACCGAAGCCGAGGCCCGCATCATCGAAGAAATCCGCCCGTTCATCACCGGCGAATTCACCGTGACCGACATCAAACGCGCCCGTTTTTCCGAACTCTTCTTCAATGAAAACGGCGACCGTTTCTACAAAATCAAAGTTTACTTCATCACCCTCGACGAAAAAAGCGGCGCCGAAAAGAAAACGGCCGCCCAGATGTTGGCCCAGGCCACTACGCTCAAAGAAGCCATCGCCGTACTGGAAGAAGGCATGAAAGGCACCCTGGCCGACTACACCATCGCTTCGGTGACCGAAACGATGCTGATGGACGTCTTTCCCTTCGACGCCAACAACATCCCCTCGGAAAAAAGCGGCGAGGAACTGATAGCCGAACAGAAAAAACAGGCTGCCCCCACGGCGGAAGCATGAGCATAGGAGAAACCATACGCAGCCTCAACGCCGCGCTGCCCGAAGGGGTGAAGCTGGTAGCCGTTTCGAAAAATCATCCTGTAGACGCCATCCGCGAAGCCTATGCAGCCGGCCAGCGGATTTTCGGCGAAAGCCGGGCGCAGGAACTGGCCGCCAAGCGCAAAGCGTTGCCCGACGACATCGAATGGCACTTCATCGGCCCTTTGCAGAGCAACAAGGTGAAAGAGATCGCGCCTTACGTTTCGATGATCCACAGCATCGCCTCGCCCAAACTCCTCAGGGAGACGGAAAAGCAGGCCGCCCGCCACGCACGCACCCTCCGGGTGCTGCTGGAAATCAAACTGGCCGCGGAGGATACCAAGCAGGGCATGACGCCCGACGAATGCCGGGCCCTCGTCGCTTCGCTCGCCCCGGGGGAATTGCCGCACGTGCGGATTGCGGGCTTGATGACGATTGCCACCCATACCGACGACGAGAGCTGCGTGCGCGCCGAATTCCAGCAGTTGAAAGCGCTTTTCGACGAACTCAAAGCAAGCGGTTTCGCCCACTCGGAAGATTTCCGGGAACTCTCGATGGGCATGAGCGACGATTATCCGCTGGCCATCGAAGAAGGCAGCACGCTGGTTCGGATCGGCACGCGCATTTTCGGCCAGCGGGATTATTCCCAATCGCAAGGCTAGCTGTTTTTAACCATTTTAAAGCACAGCCCCACGCGGCCGGATGAAATAAATACATACATTTGTAAACTAACAAAATTAAATCATACATGATTGACATGAAGACCCGCTACGCCGGCCTTACCCTCCGGAATCCGATTATTGTGGGAAGCTCGGGGCTGACGAACAATGCGGAACGTAATAAAGAATTCGAAAAAGCCGGCGCCGGCGCGATCGTCCTCAAATCGCTTTTCGAAGAGCAGATCGAAATGCAAAGCGAGCAACTGATGCAAAACGCCGACTATCCGGAAGCCGCCGATTATATCCGGGGCTATGTAAAGGCGAATCAGGTAAACGATTACCTGGATCTGATTCAGAAAACAAAGGCGCTGTGCACCATCCCGGTGATTGCCAGCATCAACTGCTACAAAGCGGATGCGTGGATTGATTTTGCACGCCAGATCGAACTGGCGGGAGCGGATGCGCTGGAACTGAACGTGTTTTTTATGGAAACGGAACCGGCCTCCAACGGTTGCGACCTGCGGCAGTTATATGCCGGCATCATCCGCAAAGTAAAGGAGGCGGTGTCGATTCCGGTGGTCATCAAGATCGGGAAAATGTTCGATAATATCGCGGCGATGGTCAATACGCTGCGGGTAAACGGGGCCGACGGAGTGGTTTTGTTCAACCGCTTTTACCAGCCCGATATTGACATCAACAATTTGCAGATTGTATCGGGCAACGTATTCAGCAGTCATTCCGACCTGAGCGACACGCTGCGGTGGACGGCCGTGGTATCGGGGAAAATTCCCGATTTTCCGGTGGCTTGCTCCACGGGGGTGCACGATTGGGAAGATGTAATCAAATGCCTGCTGGCCGGCGCTACCGCCGTGCAGATGTGCAGCGCTATCTATACGCACGGGGCGGAAATCATCTCGCAGGTGCTCACCTGCGTGGAAGAATGGATGCATCAGGCGCATTATCGTTCGATCGATGAATTTCGCGGCAAGCTGAATTATGCGAACATTCCGAATCCGGGCATGTACGAACGTTCGCAGTTTATGAAATATTTTGCGAATCGGGATTGATTTTATTTCCCGAGCGGAATCGGGATTTTCCGGTAAAAAAGCACCGGCGGCAGCTTCTTCCCAAGTTGTGGCCGGTGCTTTTTTATGGGGTATAATTCCGCATTAAAAAATACAAGAACCCCTGGCTTTTCAAGGGTAAAAAACGCACTTTCCTATAGGGCTGATAACCAGCACGCTATCTTTTATAAAAAAGGGATGCTTATGGAGTTGGAATTAGATAAGCATCCATTTTCGATTGCATGCTTATGGAATTTCAATTTAACTGGCATGGAAGGAAAAATTCATCGGCATCCGTTTTGTGGTTACAGAAAAAAAATACAACATCTCCTGCCGTCGTGAGACGCGAAAACAGCAGGCATACCCTCCCACCGACGCCCCCCCCGGAAACTACTTCCCTGAACTGTTCCTGCTTTCTTTTCTTTCCAGTGAAAATATTTTCAGCAAAAATATTTCTTAGTAGAAACATTTTATATTGAAAACCATTTATATCTTTGCCGACATAATCTTCTAAAAAGAAATAGATGGAACCGATTTGTGCTTTAAAAGATCTCTATAAGATATTATACCAATTCGAAAAGGACTTTCACGAAGCCCACACCATTACCCTCAACGAGGCGATGTTGTTGTGTTGCCTCCGGCAAGACGATTGTAAAACGGCCGGCAGCTTGTCGGAGTATATCGGCTTATCCCCTTCGCGGGCGTCGAAAGTGATTACCACGGTGGAAGGCAAAGGCTATATCACCCGCACGATCAGCGCGGAAGATAAACGGCAAATGTTGTTTACCCTCACCCGGGCGGGGAAGGAGAAGGTGGCCCGGATGCAGGAAGCCGAGTTGAAGTTTGCAGCCTTGCACCGGGAGCTAACTGATTGCTTGCGCAGGATGGGTAGCGAAGAAACGGGCAAGGCGGAAAACGGAGAGACTGAAACAGTAGAAAAACAAACTTTATAAAAACGATTGGCATGAAATATGTAATTGTAGGAGGGGTAGCGGGTGGCGCTACCGTGGCGGCCCGTCTGCGCCGGATGGATGAAAAGGCGGAAATTATTTTGTTCGAACGGGGAAAATATGTATCGTATGCGAACTGCGGATTGCCTTATTACCTAGGGGGCGTAATCCGGGAAAGAAGCAAATTATTCGTGCAAACCGCGCAGGGATTCACCAGCCGTTTCCGGATCGACATCCGCACCGAGCAAGAGGTAACGAGATTGTATCCGGCGGAAAAGGTGGTGGAAGTGAAAGAGCTATCGAGCGGACGCAGCTATAGGGAGACGTATGATAAATTGGTGCTCTCGCCGGGGGCGGAACCGCTCCGGCCGGGCATGGAAGGGATAGAAAGTCCGGAGATTCTGACGCTTCGCAATGTGCCGGATACGGATGCCATCGAAGCGTGGATCGAAGAGAAAAAACCGAAGCATGCCGTGGTGGTGGGCGCAGGTTTTATCGGGCTGGAAATGGCGGAGAATCTGCGGAAACGGGGCATCGACGTGGCAGTGGTGGAGATGGCGCCGCAGGTGATGGCGCCGCTGGATTATTCGATGGCGGCTATCGTGCATCAGCATCTGATGGCGAAGGAGGTGGATCTGCATCTGGCGGATGGCGTGGCGCGTTTCGAACGGACGCCGGAGGGCTTGCGGGTGCATCTGAAAAGCGGGCGGGTGATACGAACCGATGTGGTGATTCTCAGTATCGGGGTGCGCCCGGAGACGAGGCTGGCGAAGGAAGCCGGACTGGCAATCGGCCCGACGGGGGGCATTGCAGTGAATGAGTATATGCAAACGTCGGAGGCTTCGGTGTATGCGGTGGGCGATGCGGTGGAGGTACGTCATCGGGTGACGTGTAGGCCGGCGTTGATTCCGTTGGCGGGGCCGGCGAATAAGCAGGCGCGGATCGCGGCGGATAATATGGTGTGGGGCAACCGGAGCGTGTATAAGGGTAGCTTGGGGACTTCGATCGCGAAGGTGTTCGATCTGACGGTGGCGGCCGCCGGGGCGAATGCGAAATTGCTTCGGCGGGAGGGTATTCCGTACCGGTCGTCGTATACGCACGGGGCTTCGCATGCGGGGTATTACCCGGGGGCGGTGCCGTTGTCGATCAAGATTTTGTTTGCGCCGGATAACGGGCGGCTGCTCGGAGCGCAGGTGGTGGGCTTCGACGGGGTGGATAAGCGGATCGAGATGTTGGCCGGGGTGATGCAGCGGGAAGGTACGGTGTATGATCTGGCGGAGCTGGAACAGGCGTATGCGCCTCCTTTTGCTGCAGCGAAGGATCCGGTGAACATGGCGGGGTTCGTGGCGGAAAATATCTTGGAGAAGCGGGTGCGGACGCTGCATTGGCGCGAGGTGGCGACGTTGCCGGCGGATACGGTGCGGGTGGATGTGCGCACCCGCGAGGAGTATGCGCTGGGCAGTATTCCGTGCTTTATCTCTATTCCGGTGGACGAGCTTCGGGAGCGGCTGGGCGAATTGCCGGCTGACCGGCCGGTGGTGGTAACGTGTGCGGTCGGGTTGAGAGGCTACCTGGCGTATCGGATCTTGACGCAGAACGGGTTTGGGGATGTAAGAAATTTGTCCGGGGGGTATAAGACTTGGCTGGCGGCTACGGCTGGGCACGGAACGGCGGCGGCAAGCGGGGGTACGGCCACGGCAAAGCAACGTACGGCTCCGCGGGGGGCGGCTTCTTCCGCTCCGCATGAGGCGGCGGCCGCAACACCTTTCTGTATGGCTACAGAAGCGGCGGAAAAGGCCGGAAACAATCCCGAAGGGAACCTGGTGGAAGTGGATGCCTCGGGCTTGATGTGTCCCGGGCCGGTGATGCAGCTTAAACAGCAGTACGAACAATTGGCGGCGGGCGACCGGTTGCGCATCCGGGCAACCGATCAGGCATTTGCCCGCGACGTGGTTTCGTGGTGTAAACTGAGCGGGGCGCAGTTGGCGTCGGTGGACAATAGCGGCGGCGTGGTGACGGCGGTGATCGGTAAAGAAAAACCGGCCGTAGCGGGGGCTTCGGTAGCTTCCGAACGAACGGAACGGATCGAATGTGCGAAAAGGCCGGATCATAAGACCTTGATCGTGTTCAGCGACGATCTGGATAAGGCGCTGGCGTCGTTCGTGATTGCCAACGGGGCGGCGGCTACCGGAAAAAGGGTAACGATGTTTTTTACGTTCTGGGGACTGAATGTAATCAAGAAGCGGCAAAAGCCGGCGGTAGCGAAGGACTTTTTCGGCCGGATGTTCGGCTGGATGTTGCCGGCGCATAGCGGGAAGTTGAAGCTTTCGAAATTGAATATGGGAGGCGCCGGAAGCCGGATGATGCGGATGATTATGCGGCGCAAACGCATCGAAAGCCTAGAGAGCCTGATGGCTTCGGCCGTGGAAGCGGGCGTGGAAATGATTGCCTGTACGATGAGCATGGATGTGATGGGGGTAAGTCGCGAGGAACTGCTCGATACGGTTTCGTTGGGTGGCGTGGCTACTTATCTGGAACGGGCGGAAGATGCGAATGTGAATTTGTTTATTTGAGCGGTTTGTGGCCGGGGCGAATGAGTACCCCTCTCTCCTTCCGGGGGGCTATTGCTTCGGCCGGATGCGGAAAAGCAGGGAAACAGACGAAAAGAAACCGGCCCTAAAAAAGAGGGTGTGTCAAAACTCATTTTTAGTAAGGATGGACTTTTAATCTGAAACTTGAGCATGCCTAAAGACAAAAGAATAAGCCGTATCATTACTCAAAAGAGAGTTTGATACGGCTTATGTAGGTTTTGTAGTTACAA
>DBFJSK010000429.1:0-2186 GCA_048403675.1 Tannerellaceae bacterium
TTTCTTACCGCCTGCGCCAGCAAACACCGCGTCGCGCTGCCCTCCGATTTCAAAGGCCCCCGCGAACTCTCGCGCCTGTACGGCGTACGCCTTACCCCCGACGACAATATTTTTCTCTATAATGAAGGCGCCAAATGGCTCGGCACCCCCCACCGGATGGGCGGAAGCACCCGGCGCGGCGTGGACTGCTCCGGCTTCGTGGCCATCGTCTACCGCGAAATATACGGCAAACAACTCGCCCGCTCGTCGGCCGACATGCTGAAATACAATTGCCGGAAGATAAGCCGGAGCCAGTTGAAGGAAGGCGACCTGGTCTTTTTCCGCACAGGAAGCGGCAAGCGCAAAGTGCCCAACCACGTGGGAATCTACCTGAAAAACGGACGGTTCATCCATACCAGCACCTCCGACGGCGTACGGGTGAGCAGCCTGAGCGAACCCTATTACGTACGCACCTGGATTTCGGGCGGCCGCGTAAAATAAGCCGTACCGTTAAAACCCTTCTCTTCCCGCTATATTCTGCATTATAATTCGTACCTTTGCCCATTCAAAATAAAAATTCGATAGAGAAGTTATGTTGACGCTCAAGTTAATCACGGAAGAAACCGACCGGGTGATACGCGGTCTGGAAAAAAAACACTTTAAAGGGGCTGAAGAAACCATCCGCCAAGTGTTGGAATTGAACGATAAAAGACGTAGTACGCAAAACCAATTAGATAAAAACCTGGCCGAGGTAAACACCCTCTCCAAATCGATCGGCTCCCTGATGAAAGAAGGGAAAAAAGAAGAAGCCGAAGCCGCCAAACAAAAGGTGGCCGAGATCAAGGAGAAAAGCAAGACCCTGCAGGCCGAGCTGGACAGGGCGGCCGAAGAATTGCAGAACCTGCTGTACACCATCCCCAACATTCCCCACGAAAGCGTGCCAGAAGGTACCGGCGCCGAAGATAACGTGGTGGAGAAGATGGGCGGCATGGAAACCGAACTTCCCGCCGACGCCTTGCCTCACTGGGAGCTGGCTAAAAAATACGATCTGATCGATTTCGACCTGGGCGTAAAGATCACCGGCGCCGGCTTCCCCGTCTACAAGGGACAGGGCGCTCGCCTGCAACGCGCCCTCATCAACTTCTTCCTCGACGAAGCCCGCGCCTCGGGATACCTCGAAATCATGCCCCCCACGGTGGTGAACGCCGCTTCGGGCTACGGCACCGGGCAGCTTCCCGATAAAGAAGGCCAGATGTATCATTGCAACCTCGACGACCTGTACCTCATCCCCACGGCCGAAGTACCGGTAACCAATATCTACCGCGACGTCATTCTCGACGAGAAATCGCTGCCGGTAAAGAACTGCGCTTATACGCAATGCTTCCGCCGCGAAGCCGGTTCGTACGGAAAAGATGTACGCGGGTTGAACCGTTTGCATGAATTTTCGAAAGTAGAGATTGTGCGCATCGATACGCCCGAACATTCCTACGAATCGCTGCAGGAAATGCTGGCCCATGTGGAAGGGCTGCTGAAGAAGTTGGAGCTGCCGTACCGCATCCTCCGGTTGTGCGGCGGCGACATGAGCTTCACCTCTGCGCTTTGTTTCGATTTCGAAGTGTATTCCGAAGCCCAAAAACGTTGGCTGGAAGTCAGCTCGGTATCCAATTTTGAAAGCTACCAGGCCAACCGCCTGAAATGCCGTTACCGGGGAGCGGATAAAAAGACGCAGCTTTGCCACACCCTGAACGGAAGCGCCCTGGCGTTGCCCCGTATCGTGGCGGCTTTGCTGGAGAACAACCAGACGCCGGAAGGGATCCGGATTCCGAAAGCTTTGGTTCCGTATACCGGGTTCGAAATGATTCAGTAATCAGATCTTCCTGAAGTTTACAAGATGGATTTGCCTAACGACCCGATGATGCTGTTCAGCGTAATCAATATGAAACTGCGCGATACGTATACTTCCCTGGATACGTTGTGCGACGATTTGCAGGTAAACAAAGCCATGCTTCTCCGCAAGCTCGGGGAAAGCGGTTTCGAATATAGCGCCGAGCACAATAAGTTTTGGTAATAAAATAACGAAAACCCAAAAGAAAGGAGAGTGTGTCAAAACGAAAGCGACCACTCTGAAAAGTTACAGCTTGTAACTACAAAACCTACATAAGCCGTATCAAACTCTCTTTTGAGTAATGATACGGCTTATTCTTTTG
>DBFJSK010000430.1:0-4796 GCA_048403675.1 Tannerellaceae bacterium
AGTTCAATGAAGCGCAAGCCGAGCTTGCCGAAATTGAGGCAATGAGCGAAGCAGAAGCCTGCTACCTATATAATGTAGAAAGCAAAGCCGAAATCATTCGAACAATGAATGAAGAAATAGAATCTCTTCAAACAGAAGTAGACTATCTCACCCCTGAGGTATACGAACCTGAATATAACTAACACATAAACAACTTAATACATACAATTATGAAAACGAACTTCAGACACAAAGTATTTTGCATGGCCTACGAACTTATGAAAGCAACTGGCAAAGCCTTCGCCGTATGTTTATCGCGTGCCTGGGCCTTATATAGGCTCACCAAACGGATGCATAAGGGTGTAGTAACTTTCGCGTACGAAAAGGCAGACGGTAGCCTGAGAAAAGCAAAGGGTACCCTCAAAGACGTTCAGAACCTTATCAAGGGTACCGGCGCCGAGAACTACAAAACGGTTCGCTATTTCGACGTAGATAAGCAGTGTTTCAGATCCTTCAAAATAGAAAACTTCATAACGATTTACTAAAACCTTCTCGGGTATAAGCCGAAAGCGTTTGGCTGGGATGAAAAGCGTTTCAGACCGTGTTCGATTCACGGATACCTTCTATATAAGTTCTTTATACTTGCTTCCACCTTAGTACCCGCCGAAAGGGGGTTGAAACGAAAGGATACAATCTACCTTATTAATGAAGGTAATAAGGTTGGCAGTATTGGATATTTTATCGTGTCCGTGAAGTTCGGTTGACTTGTCCCGAATCGTTAACGGTCTATCGAATACTGCTTTATATGCCTGGTATCATAGCGCGATGCTGCCGATCGAATCGGCTACCGGGCCCTAATTAAATCAACTCCCCATGAAAGCAATATACTCGCTTATTAAAAACATGCTACGCATGACTCTTGCAGCGATTACCCTAATCGTAGGCGCCTACCTGGTAATTGATTGGTATGACCACCCTACTCATCTAGGGAACCTTCCCATTGCTGCATTTATCTTGTATGATGTGGTGGTAAGGTACCTTACAAAAGTAGATTATGGCGAAAAGGATATATAAAAATTAGGAATATGGAAACAAATAAGAATTTACTTCGATGGAAACAATCGATTCAATTAGAAGGCCTCCATACTTTCGATGAAGCTCAGAAAGCTTGTCCGAAAGGCTACAGGTTGCCGACAAAGAAGGAGCAAGTATGGCTCGTCAAGAACTCCGCTTACCACTTCGACTATGAAACCAAAGAAGGCGTGTTCATTCTCCCGGACGGCTTCGAACTACGGCTGCCGGCCGCTGGCTACCGGGATGGTAATGGAGATTCCTACAATCAGGGGACGTACGGCCACTATTGGTCGTCTTCACCGAGTGGTTCGAATGCTACGGGCGTGTACTTCGATGGTGGCACGGCGAATGTGAGCACTAGCAGTCGGGTCAATGCCTTCTCGGTGCGGTGTGTGCCAATAGAGATTGATTCATTAAAACCTAACAATAAAATAAACATGGAAACAAATACTATTCAAACCCAGGGTATCGAAGAAATGACAAGAGATGAGCTGATCGAGCTAGTCGGTTCTCTTACTAAAGAAGTGGCAAAAGCCAAGGAAGCGGCTAAAATGTATCAAAATTGGAAAGATGAAGCCGAAGCCGCTCGGACGCTGGCCGAAAAGAAACTAAGTGCGGCCAAAGCCTTATTTGAAGTGATGTAGTCTTTGTATTTGTGTGTTTAGGTTGTCTGAAAAAGCTGCCGGGTGAAAGCCCCGGCACATGGGCGGATATGTTTTCCTGGGCTGAAACTGCGGTGAGGTGCACCAATAATCCGTGAGGCCGGTTCGAATCCGGCTCCGCCCACATTAGTGTGTTTTTCATGGTATTAAGTTTAGTTTAAGGCCGCAATGAACCCGCGAGGGCGTAAGCGGCCCCCGTTCCCTTAACTCAGTCAGGTTAGAGTAGCTCGCTCGTAGCGAGAAGGTCGCCGGTTCGAGCCCGGCAGGGAGCACATATATTTAAATTAAAAACACTTATGAAGAAAAGTAAAGAAAGAATAGAGATCGAAGCTCTTGCTATAAAAGAAAGTGTAGCCTTTCCGAAAGAAGATTATATGCGCATTGCTCGCATGGTAACCAATCTTAATAGAGAACATCGCGCCAAATGGTTGATAAACCCAGAGGATGTCCGTTTCCGGATTGATAGTGATGCAAATCCGGGAAAGGTAACAGTTATTCGATATATGTAGCAAGTATCAAGGGTAGAACTGATAGAGCTAAGAAATGGAACAGAAATTTTTTTAGTAATATGGGAAAAGAAGAATTAGCAGAAATAGCCTCTATTGTAAGAGAAATTCTTCATCAAGAAAAGATAGGAAATTTAAAGGAGCGCAAAGTTATTGCTACACGAGATTGGTTTGATAAAAACTATGGAGAATCCGTAATGCGCGAACTTACTAAAAAAAGGTTGATTTTTCCCTACGCGTTTGGTACAAAGGATGCGGTTGATCCAGAGGGGAATCTAATAAAAAAGAGAAAAGGAGCAATTTATTATCGCGTATCGGACGTCGAAAATATTATTGAAGATTATAACCTCTATAAAAGCCTACAAGGCGCTTATAAGCAAAGGAGACTGGACTTTAAAAGTGAGATACAAAAATTACAAGATAGTATTAACCATAAAACAAAATCATTATGAACGCAACAGCATCAGATTTAGCAAACCAAGAAATGCGATTGATCATTCCTTCGACGGAATCAATCGGCAAGTTAGAAACGTTGAAACCCTGTTTTAGCCTTACCACCAAGTACAAGACTGCCGACGATTGGGCCGCCCTCAAAGACAAGCCGATCCGGTGTTACTACATGGGCCTAAAGGATGTCCCAAACGAAGAGGGCGAAGCCATAACCTGCGGGGTGTTTGTCTCGCCGACGGAAGTCTTCTTGTCTGGCCAGAAGGTACTGGTAGACGCCATTCGTCCGCTGTGCGAAGAAACGCCTTTGCAAATTACGTACAAAGGAAAACGAAACAACAAATCTACCGAAGGCTCTACCATGCTCTTTGAAGTTGAAAGGCTAGCGTAATGGAAGACCTGAGCCATTTAGGAGAAGGGCTGAATTTTGCAGCCCTTTCTTCCATGAATAGGTCGGAAAAGATTCTTTCCTCGATTGACTATACCCGGCCTTTAAGAGAATACGCAACCCCGGATCAGATTTCTTCTTTCCTTAGATCACGCGGACGCAGCCGCCACGTATACACCGATTCCCTCCGAAAGAATGGCCTCGTTATCAAAGAAGATATGTCGAAGTACCTGGCGGCCAAAGATTTCATTTGGAGCGGCGCATTGAAAGAGGCCTTGAAATCCCCTCTTCATTTATTCTATGCAGTCGAAAGCGGATGGAAGGATCAGCTTGAAGCGTACGAAAAAACAAAAAACTACTTTGTGCTAGGTGAGTTCATTCATCAGGCTATCCTGGAACCGCGGAAGTTCAGTCGTGTAGTTGTTGAACCCGGATATAAGCTAACGTCGAAAGACGGTGTGAAAGCGCTGATTTCTTTCTGGGAAGACAAGCTTTCACAAGCATGCGAAGAAGATGGCGCCCTGGATAAGGAAGTAATCAAAGACCTAGTAGTTCAAAACGGATTCAGTTTGGATAAGATGGAAGGATTAAAGCAGTATTATACTACTCTTCGCATGGCTTCCGGATTTCAATCGATCGATGAAACCAACAAACTGATTGTCGATATTATGTATTCCAACTATAAGCGGTATGGAGATGGCCTTCTGTTTGAGCTTTTAAAACACAGTAAACGGGAAATCTCTCTCTACTATCATGATATGGAATACGGAATCGATCAACGCATTCGGCCGGATGCCATGCAGTTCGCCGAAAATCTTGGTGTAGATACCATCATCTCGGTTAAGTCCACCCGTGCCGAAAGCATTGGGCACTTTACTTACCAATCAGCTAAGCTCTGCTATGAACTTTCCGAAGGGATGTACTTGGAAGTGGCCAGTGCTGTAACTGGCCGGGATTTTCGATGTACGATCATGATTATGATTCAAACGATTCCTCCATTCGGAATAGCCGTCTTCGTTTGGGATCCCGAAGATTTGGAAATCGGCAAGTATAAATACCGGCAAGCCCTTCAAACGGTCGCCGAATGTCGTGAATCGGGCAAATATCCCGGCTACGATGCCTATGCAGAGAATGGCCACAGGGGCTTAATCGCCATGAAGCAGCCGGAATGGAATGCAAAGGAGCTTCATCCTGTAGATATTAACAATTAGCTATTCAGAAAAGTATAAACATTAAAAAAAACAAAGTTATGACACGAGAGGAAAAGATCGAGCAATTAAAAAATCAAATTACAGAGAAGAAAGAAGAAATCGCCGATTTGGAAAACCAGGTTATTCAAGAAATGATCGCCGACTTCTATGCCGTACATGGATTGAAAGAGGGACAGCACTTCTTGTACGCTGGGCGCGAATGTGTGTGTCTGGGAAAAGCCGCCCAGAGTCTTGAACTGAAGGCATTTCCCATGACCGCAAACGGAGGCATATCTCAAAAGGGTGTCTTGATCAATAGTAATAAACCTGTCAAACCGCTGTAGTATGAAACTGACAGTCAACCAACCTGTAGAATACGAAGTAAAATTCTTGAAAGTCGATGCCGGCGTCCGCTATTGGGATGATGCAAAAGTAAATGGAGAATATGATACCAATTGTGAAGACCTAGAAAATCCTGATGGCCGTCCTACTATCCCATGTGCTGAATATGTAGGAGAACAACACAGGGTGTTGCATGGCGAAAATTGGC
>DBFJSK010000431.1:0-1814 GCA_048403675.1 Tannerellaceae bacterium
TAGATATTTATTTTTATATTTGCCGACACCTTCGATTTTGTAATTTCGTAAAAACCACTTTCGGCAAATGCAAAAACCTCTTTTTTTAGTAGAGCCTCCTTGTTTAAGGGCGGTAAGTACACTCGTTATGTTGTTTATACTTCTTGGCATAATCGGTTTATTTTCCGAACCGATTCGTATTTCTGCGGGCAGTGATTATCGGGTCCCGTTTTCTTACTTTATTTCCGGAACGATGTGGGCTGCTTCTTTTGCGGTAACCATACAGCTTTTTATGACCGCAAATGCTCATCCTGCAGGAAAAGCTTATATCGGAAATTTATGCCAGGGACGAGCTTCTCCCTGAAAATAAATAAGTCATAAAAGTCGTTTTTTCCTTCTCGGTGGATATTGTCCTAGAAATGAAATTATTTGCCAACCTCTTCGGAGGGCGTGGCATGGGATGCTATGGCTTTCCCGGACACTTCCTAAAGGGATATATCGTACATCTTCGTTCGCTCTTTTCGGGATAGCGCAAGCACCTTGATAAATTCCGTCGGTTATTCTTCGCCCAGATCCAACTGGTTATAATCGGGAAACTCTTCAAGGAAGGCATATCTCATCGTTTCGTAATCGATTTTACAGCAGAAATGGCGTAACCCGTTACTCACAGCCAGGTATTCCACACGTAGTGCATGGTTATAACGCGCAATTTGGTCGAATACAGCCCTCGAAATCTCCACGGTAGGGGCTTTATACTCTACGATCATCAAAGGCGTCAGAAAACGGTTATATACCACCGTGTCGCAACGTTTCGAGGTATGATGTACTTTCAATGCGATTTCGTTCCCTACCAGAGCCGGGGGGAATCCTTTGTAATGAATCAAGTAATTGACGAAATGTTGGCGTACCCATTCTTCCGGAGTTAAAGCGACATACTTGCGGCGTACCGGATCGAAAATCAGGCGCTTCCCCTCTTTCAAAATGACTTTGACCTCGAATGTTGGTAGATTTAAAGATAGCATTTAGTATATTTGCTGAATTATTCCTGCTTAAAAATACACCTCAAAGGTAGTTATTTATGAAAACAAAACAAGAAATCGTAGAAAATTGGCTGCCTCGCTATACCGAGCGCAAACTGGAAGATTTTACTAAATACATCTTGCTCACCAATTTTACCCGGTATGTAGAAATCTTTGCCGAACATTTCGACGTACCCATCCTCGGATTGAAAAACTCCATGCCCAACGCCGCTGCCGAAGGCATGACCATCATCAATTTCGGAATGGGAAGTTCCAATGCGGCCACCATCATGGATCTTTTATCGGCTGTCATGCCGAAAGCCGTGCTTTTCCTCGGCAAATGCGGAGGGCTGAAAAAGGCCAATAACCTGGGTGATTACGTATTGCCTATTGCAGCCATTCGCGGCGAAGGCACTTCCGACGAATACCTGCCTCCCGAGGTACCTTCGTTACCGGCTTTTTCCATGTTGCGGGCCATCTCGTCGGCCGTACGCGACCACGGCCGCGACTATTGGACTGGTACGATCTATACCACCAACCGGCGCGTATGGGAATATGATACCGCCTTCAAAGAATACCTTCGTTCCACCCATGCCACAGGAGTGGATATGGAAACCGCTACGCTCTTTACAGCCGGTTTCGCCAATCAGATCCCAACCGGTGCGCTCTTGATGATCTCCGATAAGCCGATGGAAGAAGATGGCGTGAAGACTGAAGAAAGCGACCGCCACGTCACCAAGCAGTTCGTGGGCGAACAAGTCATGTTGGGCATAGAAGCGTTGCAACAAATCATTAACGGGAAAAGAACCATTCGTC
>DBFJSK010000432.1:0-11287 GCA_048403675.1 Tannerellaceae bacterium
TTATAGCGTTTTCTTTGAAGATGAACGGTGGAAACAGTCGTTCTGTTGTGATACAATAAACTAAAAAGAACCTTCCTAGGAAAGGGGGAAGATTTGAGCGGGATAGGCCCTGAAAGAGAGTGAAACAATTATACAAAATAAATATTCTTTTCCCAAAGATAAAACCCGGCCTGCGCCGGGTCTTTTTTTATTGTTTTATTTTTTGTTCGCCTTTTGTTCCTAGCAACCAATCAACGCTTACGCCATAAAAGTCTGCTAATAATCCTAGTTTTTCTATATCCGGGAATCTTTCTCCTGTTTCGAATCTTGCTATTGTTGGTTGTGGAATATTGAGTTCTTTTGCTACTTCTCTTTGCGTAAAACCTGTGTCGATTCTTGCTTTTTTTATTTTGCTGGGAAAGGATTCTATGTACATTTTTTTCACCACCTTTCGATACCAGTTTAGCATATTGCATATAAAATTAGATACCAGTTTGTTATATTTACCGATTCCAATTTGTTATCAAATATGCTAAACTGGTATCGCGACAATAAAAAGAATGGTGTGAATAAAAATGCTTGAATTTCTTCTATTTTCCCTGTTTCTTCTCGCTGTTCTCGACCTGTATTTCTTGTTCCGCCTAATCGGTGTGCAAACGGCCACGCGCCGTTCACATAAATAATTTTTGAAAGGCTGGTGTAATGAATGATCGCAACAATAGTGGGTGTCCGTCATTGTGATTTTATTTCAAAGGACAAGGATAAGCCGGGGGAAAGGATCGTTGGTGAAAGCCTTCAAATTGTCAAAGCTCCTGCGCCGGATGATACCAGTGTTCAGGGGCAGCTGATCGACAAGGTTTTCTTGCGTGAAGGTAATCCCCTGATTGGTAAATATGAAGTCGGCACGGACAATGAATTTATCTATGACATGGTTGGTGGCAAGCGTGCCCGTTTGGTTGATATCCGTCCTGTAACTAAGAAATAAGATTTTGGAGTGATTGAGCGATGAAAGGTGCAAAGCGAATCTTATCAGTTTTTTTGCTGGTGATGATGCTTTGCACCTTTTTTGTTTTTCCTTCTTCTGCCGCTTCGAATCTTTGGCCGTCTAATTTTGAAACATGGACACGTGAAAACTTATTTGTTGTTGGTTCTTCTGGCATTGGCCTTGATCTTCGTGGCGATCCGCCGAAACTTGGTAGCGCCCAAAAGGAAATTACACTGGTTGGCGGTCGTACTTATCGTATCGTTGGCACCCTATCTTTTCGATCATCTTATACCGATTCCCATGTTGGGATTGGTTTAATGTCTGGTAATGATGATCCTGTTACATTGTGTTATTTTGATGGGAATTCCCGTGATATTTCCGTTGACGTTGAATTTACCGCGCCTGCCAACAATCAGGCAACTTTAGTTGTTGTCCTTTACGGTAAGTGTACCGTTACTTTTGTCGACTTTTCTTTATCTGAAAATAGTACTGATAAGGGTATTTTAAATTCGATCAAAGAGGGTTTCTCAAAGCTATGGGAATGGCTTCAAAATATCTGGAACACCATCAAAGATATCCCCGCTAAAATTGGTCAATTCATCACATCCCTTGGCGATCGGATATCAACCTTCTTTTCCAATTTGACAAATTCTATCAAGGGCTTTTTCACGGATTTATGGGACAAGATTTGGAACGGTGATGGAAGTGTCCCCCCGTTCGATAATAACAACAAGTTTGCACAGGTGATCGAAAAGCTAAACGAATGGACGGCAAAAATCAAGGAATTTTCCGGCTCTGTCGATTCCAGTGCCGATACAGTGACCGGATATCTGCAATCCGGTACAAGCTTTCTTAACTCCGCCATGGGTGCGTTTCCCGCCGCCCTGACTGCTGTTCTCGGTTTTGCTCTGGTCTTTATCGTTGTGCGAAAGGTGGTGGGACGATGAAACCAATTATTGATTGGATAACGGGTTTTTTCGGGTTCATCGTTGATATGTTCGCCGCTCTGTTTGATCTCCTGTATGAGCTTGTTATGGTTTTAGTTGCCGCTGTTGTTTTTGTAGGTCGGGTGGTTGCCGCTATGCCTCTTATGTTTACCATCCCTGTGGGGGTTCTGATCGTTGTTTGTGTCTTGTATAAAATTCTCGGAAGGGAGAATCAATCATAGATACTTTTGTTACTGCCTTGCAGGGGGCTTTTGATATCCTGACGGGAAACAGTATCGCGGGAATGCCGCTTTTTATGTGGTTCCTGCTTCCGCTGGTCTTTGCATTGGTTATTAACTTTATCAAGGGAAAGAAGGAATGATTTTGTGGAAGAAAGCCGTTGTTTGCCTTGCATTTCTTGTTGTCCTTTCATCGTCCGTGTTCGCTGTAGAATACTCTACCGAATATCCCAGCTACGTTCCTATCTCGGGAGGTGCATACATTGAGGTTCAGTCTTCCCTTGGGCGTGGGTCGCTTGTCTTTCCGAATCAGTATCAAAACAATACTTTTGGTTTTAGCGGCTCTGGCCTTAATCTTTGTAACATTACTTATTCTACAGTCAGTGGGTATTTCTATCCCGCCTCTGGAAGCCCTGTTCAGGTCCGTTTTCAGCGGTATTCCACGTTAGAATATTATTATGAAAATGGCAGCTGGGGGAACGAATGGCGCGCTGTAACGGTCAGCGCGATCTATAACACCAACGTCCGCTTTATCGACAATACGACGCTCACACGGGCGCAGGAAGGCCCCATTTTTGATGATGGCCAACGCACCATGATTCCACTGGTTATTGTGTTGCTGTTGGTTGCTGTTATCGGCATTTGCCTTGGATTCAGGAGGAAATAATGACTGATTTGCTTGAATTGATTCGCTCCCTGCTGGGTACTGTTCCGGTAGGTTACGAATTTTTAGAATACATTGTGCTCTTTTTTCTGTTGCTCTTTGGCCTGTTTATCATTTTCGGTATCCTACAAGCCTTTTTCGGCTTGTTCCGGCGTTAGGGGGTGATTGGATATGCTTTTAGCTGTTGACGGCGCTTCCGGCATGGTTTCGGAATTTACCAGTATTTTTACCAGCGTTTTTTCGATGATAACCGGCAATTGGGCTTTATCCCTGTTTATTATCGTGCCGCTGGGCTGCGCAATCGTCGGCGCTGTGATTTCTTTAATCAATAGGCGGTGATTTGATGGGTGACGTTCTTTCCACGTTCGCGGCATATTTTTCGCAGACCTTTGGCGCAGTCCTGTATTTCATTCCATTCGCCGTTCTGATTGCCGTTTCCATCGGCTGTTTCATTCTTTCGAAAATAATTGACCTTTTTAGGCGGTGATTCGATGCCCACATTTTCATCTGACGCGCTGCAAGCGTTCAAGGAAGCGTTCGCTTCTTCCGCTTCCTTTTTCTTTGGGTTCTTTCGTAAGATTTTTGATTTTATCCTTTCTTCGCCCGTCCTGTTTTTCGCGGTTGCGCTTCCTGTAGCCGGGCTGGTGTTCTGGATGATCTTTTGTCTGATTCGCAGTTTGGTTGATCGCGATATGGGTACGTCTATGGGTACAAGCCTTTATTCTCGTGAGCTTGACGGTGCTTTTACCAATGGTGCGTTGATCACGCGCAACGCCTTCCGTAAGGCTAAAAAAATGCACGATAAAAAGAAAAAGGCCATGCAGGCCGCGAACCAGCCTAAAAGGGGCTACAGCAATTCCTACGCAGCCTATGCGGCCTATGCTGCACGCTCTGGTAAGCATCACTGAAAGGAGGTGAGATTATATGGGTGATATGTCCAGTATCATTTCCGGCGTTGGCACTGCGTCTACGTGGTTTTTCGGCCTGTTTAAGGACATGATCGACATGATCGTCGCAAACAATCTGCTGTTGTGGTCTGTCCTGCTTGCCATTGTATGCGGTTCTGTCGGCCTTGGTATCAAGGTTATCCGCAAGTTCGGTCTCAAGGGCAGACGCTGACAACAGGCCGCTTAGCGGCGCGCTTTGCGCGCGCTGCGGCCTGTTGCTGAAGATAACGTAAAGGAGGTGTTTAAATGGAAGGTCCTACTGGTGTGACTGTATCTAATGTTTTCAGCGGTATGCAGGAGGTATTTACTCTGTTGTTGACGATGTTTGGAAATGTGATCGATACGATCACTGGCAACCCGCTGCTTTACGTCCCTGTTCTGCTTGCAATCCTTGGTACGCTTGTGATGTTCGCAATCGGCGTTGTCCGTCGTCTTGGCATTAAAGGCGTATCCAGCGGCGGCGGTAAGCGTCGCGGTCGTCGCCGTGCATAATCCATCATTTTGAAAGGGGGTAAAGGGCAGGTTGTGATCTCGCATCCTGCCCTTATTTTATGACGATTATTTCAAGTCTTTTTTCCGTTTTTACATCCTCCCTTAACTTGGCTTTAGGCTGCACTTTCATGGTCTATCTGATTGGCGCTTTGTTTATCGCTGGCCTCTTGGTCAGCGTCCTCAAATACTTTTTCTATGGGGGGTATTAAATGTCTTTCTTAGATACCCTAATAAATCGTCGTTTGAAACGTCATTGTCTATCTCCAACTTGCACAATGATCGTAGGGGATAGGGGAACGGGCAAGTCTACCTTGCTTGCTGCCGTCGCCAGATGCGCCTTACAAGCCGGCTTGAAGGTCTTTACACAGTATCCCTACAAGGATTGCTATGTCATCCCTATGGTGCCAAAGATCATTGACGGGGTAGAGAAGTATGACATTGATAAGTCATGGCTCTATAATCATGATCTCTCTGATTCTGTTGTCCTTCTCGATGAGTGCCGTACTGTTTATCCTGCCCGTTCTTGGTCTAAATGGACACAATCCGATGATGAATTCTTTAACTTCCTCCGTAAGAATCGCTGCTATGTTTTTTTGGCAACCCAAGTCTATGATGCCGTTGATCTTAACGTAAAACGCGCCTGTGATGAAACATGGTACTTGACCAAAGGTTGGTTTTTCACGAACGTTGAAGCATCCCATACTACAGTAGCCAAAGTAGCAGACAAAAACACCGAAGTCTTAGGCCGTCTCTTTAAAGCAGGCATGATGAAAGTCGAATGGCAAATCTGCGAAGTCCCCGTAGGTAATTTCAAATTCTACCGCAAGCCCTATTACAACGACTTCGACACTAATTTCACCTTTGACCAAAAACCCATCCCCGAACTGGTTCCGTGGAATGACAACTATGACGGCTTCAATATGCAGGATAACTTGCATAAATCGACGCCTACAGCTGCTCATCCGGAAGCTGACCCGCTTTCTAACGCACAAAATATGCAGGATAACCTTCAAAAATAGCCCCTTCCCCGCGGGGAAGGGGTTGGGGATGGGGGTTATTCCTCCTCGCGCCCGGCCATGTCCTTTTTGATTAGCCCGTTGATATAGCCGTTCAGGCTTTGGCCTGTTTCTTTCGCTCTGGCTTCTATTTTTGCTTTCTCGCCGGTCTTTACTACAAGGGACACCCTTTCATATGCTTTTGCATTGTATTTGTTTTTTGCTTTTGTGGATGCCTTTCCCACGGCTTTCACCGTCCTTTCGCGCTTTGATTATACCATTTTTCCGCAACTTACATAAGTATAAAAATGCACAAAAATACTTACACAACATTGTGCAATCTTAATTCATATTTGCAATTATATACTTGTATAAGTATGATATAATACTTGTGTAAGGTAGGGGAGGGAAAGAAAGCCCCTTAAATTTAAAGGAGGTGAAATCATGGAAATGGACAAGCTTGTCCTGTCTTTGACTGCTCTTGATCATTTGATCTCTGAGTGTAAAGAGGCTCTTAGGCAAGGCAACCAGCCCGATCACGTTGCCTATTATCTGCTCGGCTGCCTCGGCATCCTGCAAGATGATCTGGCATTTGTGATGCGGGCAAAAGGAGAGGCACCCGCCCAGCCTCGATAACTGACGGATGCCTCGCACACTCTTCAGCAGGTGTAAACCTTACTGCACCTGCATTGTATCAAAAATTGACGGTAAAATCAATGGAGGAAGCAAAAATGAAACTTTACAAATGCATTTTGGATGATGGGCATGATGTATATTGGATACTTGCCGCCGTAAAAAATCGGAAACAGTTGTTAGATCGATATGGGGGAAATGGAACGTTTGAAAAAATAACAGATGTGACCGGGGAATATTTTACCGATGGCACTGTCGATAAATTAAATGATGATCTGTGCCGCATGAACTGGGGAGAGGGCGAACGTCGCCTGATTTGCGCGCTGGTTGAGGAGCATATATCCAAGATTCACGGGGCCCTTTAAGGCCCCTTCCCGGCCCTCAGAGGGCCTTTAAGGTACATTGGGGCTGGGCCTGTCCTGCTTATGGGGATTTGCTCAGCCCGCCGCCCAGATTAGGGCCCTGACACGCCCCCGCAGGGGAGCGGGGAAGGGTATGGGACGGCGGCGCACTTATGCCGTGTTCCTTCTCCCCGCCCGGAGGTTTCGCCCTGCTCTCTGTCCTCTCCATGGCATGCCTTAATTGCAATTTCTCTGCGCTTTCGGTTTCCTCCCTGCTGGCGGTTGCACTTTAAATTTGAATGAAAGAGTGATAAAACGAATGGAATATAGTGGTTGTCGTTCTTGTGATTTTTATGATTCTGAATTTGGTTGTACCTGTTCTTCACTTGATCTTTGGTATGCATGTCCGTATGAACCTGGGCCTACGTTGTCGGATTATGACCAGGAGGATTGGGCCTATTTTGGCGTGGATTGATAGTCGCTGACCGCGCCCCGCAGGGCGCGGAACTCCCCGAAGTTGGGGTATAGTATTACCCCCAACTTCGGGGACAGGGGACAAAACTTCAAAAAAGCTTGTACCTACGCTAATTAAACCCCCTTTATTTGTCCCCCGGTACTTCGGGGACAAACTAAAAATGGGGGACAAATGGTGGTGATTTTCTAAAATGGAATCAAAGGCTAGTTCAAAAAGTTGGTTTTGTGTTTTTAATAACCCGCAGGAGGTTTATTCCGGCGAACCTGAGGTAATTGCCGAACAAGTGCTTGAAGAGTGGGTAAAGGATCATCCGACCAGAACCGGGGCTGTTGCTTATTGTGTCTCTGCTGATGGCCTTCATCATCTCCACATGGTGTTAGAGGATACGAATAAGGCTAGGTTTAGCGCTCTTAAAAAGGCATATCCTAAAGCCCATTTAGAGCCCACCATGGGCAATAAGCAACAAGCTGAAGATTATATACAAAAACGGGGGAAGTATCAGGAAAAAGGGGAGAAGGTTCTTTATATTGCTCGTTATGGTACGATTAAAGGGAATCAGGGTGCACGACGGGATTTTGATATTATAGAACAATTAATTGAAGAGGGGATGACCCCAAACCAAATAATGGAACAGTCTTTTGCTTATCGTCGCTATGAAAAAATGATACGTCAAGCGTATTTTTGGCATCGATATAAGGAAACTCCGCCGATTCGCCCGATTAAAGTTTATTGGCATGTAGGCGATTCCGGTACAGGTAAGAGTTATGCTTACATAAAGCTTGTGGAGGAAAAAGGGGAAGAAGCTGTTTACATGTATTCGGATTTTGAGAACGGCGGGCTTGATAATTACTGCGGCGAACCAATTCTTTTTATGGATGAATTTCGTGGTCAAATTTGTTTTTCTACGCTTATGAAGGTTTTACAGGGTTACAAACAGGCCTTACATGCTCGATATACAAATACTTTGCCTTTATGGACAGAAGTCCACATAACAAGCGTTCTGCCTCCTGAACGAGTTTATCAGGCTATGGTTCGTGAAGATCGTGACCTTGACACGGCACAGCAACTTTTTCGGCGTATCAATTTCATTGTATATCATTATATCGATGAAGATGGAAAATATCAAGAATTTGAGCTTCCTATGGAGAAATATACTGATTATTCTTATCTAAGATATATAGCAGAGAATCAGGAAAATGATCTGCCTGAATTCGATCTATTGTCAGAACCAGAGGAATTAAAAGGCGAACAGGTGAAGCTATGACAGATCGTCAAAAAGTTGCGTACATGTATAAATACGTGATGCAGGTATCAGACCAATTGCAAAATGCGCTGAATCAACGCCACGCGAACATATATCGCTGGCAATATGATGAAGTGGATTGTTTGGAAGAAATCATATTGCTTGCAAAGATCAGATTTTTCGCGGAACTTGAACGCGACCTATTGAATATCCTGACTGATCAATGGATTCCGAAAGACTCAAAAGCCGATAAGAAACGGCTGGAACGCTGGAAGAAATGATGATATAATGAGGAGAAGAAAGGGGGAAGATTTGAGCGGGAGCCACTCCAAACGGAAGTGAAACAATTATACAAAATAAATATTTTGTATAATATAGGGGAGTTAAAATTTGAATTCTGCTTAAATCAAAATTGCGATGCCTTTCATTGACTATTCTGACTTGCCATCCGTTTTAACGGACTTTCTTCGCTATCTCGATGTGATTAAAAACAAATCTCCATTAACCGTGCAGGAGTATGCGACGGATCTTCGCACTTTTCTGCGTTTTCTTAAGCAATCGCGCGGTCTTGTATCTGCTGCTACTGATTTTGATGAAATCAATATTTCAGATATTGACATTGCATTTCTGCGCGCAGTTTCTCTCAGCGATGCCTATGCGTTTTTGTCCTATTGTAAAAATGAACGTCATAACAATGCAACCACCCGTTCGCGCAAAGTTTCTAGTATTCGTGGCTTTTTTAAATACTTAACGGTTCAAAGGAAAATATTGGATGAAAATCCCATGCAGGAGCTAGATACGCCAAAGCAGAAAAAAGCGCTTCCAAAATATTTAACACTTGACCAGAGCATCAGTCTTTTGGAGCATATTGATGGTAAAAACAAAGAACGTGATTATTGTATGGTCACCTTTTTTCTTAATTGTGGGATGCGTCTTTCTGAACTGGTGGGGCTGAATCTTTCCGATATTCATGATAATGAGATTATCCATGTAACCGGCAAGGGCGATAAAGAGCGCATTCTTTACCTCAACCAGGCCTGCCGGGATGCTCTGGCAGAATATTTGAAGGTGCGCCCTGTAGACGGCGTTAAGGATAAAAATGCACTCTTTCTCAGTAACCGGATGCAACGGATCAGCCCTAAAACGGTTCAGCATGTTGTTTATACATTTTTAGAAAAGGCGGGACTTGCCGGCCAAGGCCTATCGGTGCATAAGCTGCGCCATACGGCCGCAACGCTGATGTATCAACATGGGAAAGTTGATGTTTTGGTGCTTAAAGAAATTTTAGGCCATGAAAATTTGGGAACAACAGAAATTTATACGCATATTATGGACGACCAGATGAAATCAGCTGCCGAAGCGAATCCTTTGCATCGGCAAAAGGCGAAAAAGCAAGCTCAAAAATGAAAGAAGCCGGAGAACGCTTTTGCAAACAGTGCATCTGCCAAAGCGGCACAAGCCAGCAATATGAGTAAAATTCCGAAACGTGCGCAATAAAGGCGAAAGTTATGGTAGCTATCCAGCGTTTTATTTCCGTTCATTACTGCAAAAACATCCAGCGACATTGTAATCCCCTCCCGGCAACCAATCAATAGTGTAGCGGTAGACAAAATTGCTCCCGGCAGCAGGATCAGCATGCAATAACCAACTCCTGCAAGCGCTTTGGTGCTGTATAAGTAACCGAATACAGCTCCCAAACCGAGCCCACGAAGAAAGGGCGCAAGCGCAAGAAACGGAAAGCCTATCGCACAAAGCCCTGCAATAAAGGCAACTGAGAGATAGATCAAATTTGAAAACAGTGAGTTGCACATGGTTGAAAACAGGGATTGCGAGTTACGAATTGTGCTGTATTCCTGCAAAAGCTGCAAGAGCTGCTCTAGCCATTCGTGGTTGGCGCTGTATTTCACGGATACCGCTCCAAACGCCATTCCGGCCGCAAAAAGCGCTGTTAAAAGAATCAATTTCCAACTGGAAGCAATGCGATCTACCAGCATTCCGTTTGGAAGGGGCCTTCTTTCATGCGGCCTGATCCGCCTTGTCCTCATTTTGTTTCCTCCTTTTTACACGTATCCTTAATAAGGTATGGCGCCGGGGAGGAAAATAGAACTCTAATGGATCTTGCTCAAAATAAAAAATATAAAGATCCTTTGCCTCTTCGCAAGAAAGAAGCAAAGGATCTTTTCGGTATTCTCTGATTCCATTTATTCTTCAGGCTGTGCAAGCGCGGCTTTTATCATGATCGCGCACTCTAAGCGCTTTTGCTCCAGTGCGCAGGAAAGCTTGTGCGGCTTCAGAATATCACCAGCATATTGCAGATTATTGGCGTTGCAGCCGCCGCTGCAATAAAATTTAGCCCAGCAAGTGCGGCATTCCGATTTTTCATACACATTGGTTTTGGAGAAAAGCAGCTTTTTTTTCTGATCTAGCGAGCCGTCTAATACGCTTCCCATTTTCCACTCATCCATCCCAACAAACTGATGGCAGGGATAAATATCGCCCTCCGGCGTGACTGCAACATATTCATTGCCGCAGCTGCACCCGCGCAGCCGTTTGATGGCGCAAGGGCCCTGGTCAAGATCCAGCATGAAGTGGAAAAAGTTGAACGCGTCTCCCCTTTTTTTTCTTTGAATAATTTCCCTTGCAAGGTTTTCATATTCCTCGTAAATGCGGGGAAGATCCTCTTCTGTCAGGGCGATGGGCAGCAGCTCCGGGTCTGCAACTACTGGCTCGATTGAAATCTGGTCAAACCCCAGCTCGCGCATATGGATCACATCTTTTGTGAAATCGAGATTTTTCTTTGTGAAGGTGCCGCGTACATAATATTGATCGAACTTCCCATTGCGGCGCTTTTCAACGAGCCGCTGGTATTTCGGCACGATGGCACCATAGCTACCGCTGCCGTCCACACGGAAGCGAAGCGAATCATTAATCTCTTTGCGCCCATCAATAGAGAGAACGACATTGGACATTTCACGGTTGATGTAATCGATTTTGTCATCTGTCAGCAGCAGGCCGTTGGTGGTGATCGTAAAGCGGAAATTTTTGTGATGCTCCTTTTCGATCGAACGGGCATATGCCACCACTTGCTTAACGACCTCAAAATTCATCAACGGCTCACCGCCAAAGAAATCCAGCTCCAGATTATGGCGGTTTGCTGAGTGCTCAATCAAAAAGTCAATTGCGGCCTTTCCCACTTCAAAGGGCATTAGCTTGCGCCCATGGCCAAAATCGCCTTGTGCGGCAAAGCAATAGCTACAGCGCAGGTTACAGTCATGAGCAATATTCAGGCACATGGATTTTACGGGCGCGGGGCCCATCTGCGCAGCAAATGGTTCATAATCATCGGAGGAAAATAAAAATCCATTTTG
>DBFJSK010000433.1:0-8508 GCA_048403675.1 Tannerellaceae bacterium
ATTTTTATATATTGATGAGTTCCTATTAAAATCACAACCAGTCGATTTTTAGAATTTCAGTTCTTCCCATCCGGCCCGGTATTTCCGCCGCACGAATTGATTCGCCTGTTCGAAATTCGTCACGCGCATACTCCGGCCATCCCATTGGAAGGTTTTGTTTCTGCCCGGATAGAGAAAGCCTTCCCGTTCGCCGTAGATGGAATCGTTATGCTTTACCTGTTCCCGGATCATATGGCTCCGCAGGATCAAGTTCCCCATCAAAACCGTTTCCGTGAGCGGGCCCGCGTAGCCTTCGAACGGCGATTCCACGTCGGCCTTTTCGTAGCCCGCTATACAGGCATCTATCCAGGCCCAGTAATGACCGTTGGTACCCCCTTCGATACGTTTGTATTTTGCAGGAATATTTACCTCTTTGTCGAATAAAGGCTTTGTGCCCGGTTTCTGTCCCTTGGGCCAGAACCTCGGATCGGAACCGCCCCAACCGCAGGATATTAGCCCTTTCGTGCCGACGAACACCGTAGCGCCTTCCACGTCGTTTACGTCCAAATCTCCCATAGCCACGGTCATATCGACGTCGGGATCGAGTTCTTCAAACCGTTCCGGCATGATACCGCCATCCATCCAATATAGACGAAGCTCTTCACCATTTTTTTTCTTAAATTTATACCTCAGGGAACTGGCTATCGGGCAACTTTCCGGATAATAGGCCTCTTCAAAGATCCCGGAATAAACGTTCGTCGTACTACACGAAATCTCCGTCGGATAACCCAGTTGAAGCAATTTAAAAGGAGGGCCGATGATATGGCACCCCATATCCCCAAGCGCGCCGGTACCGAAACGCCACCAGCCGCGCCAGTTGAAGGGAACTAAATTATCGATATACTCTACGTGCTGCGCGGTTCCCAGCCAAAGATCCCAATCCAATCCCTGAGGAATAGCCGGTTTCTGCGTAGGCCAGGGGATCCCTCCGGGCCATACCGGTCGGTTAGTCCAGCAGTATACTTTTTCGATTTCTCCGATCAAGTCGGCCTCTAACCATTCGCGCAATGTCCGCATACCATCCGAAGAATTTCCCTGATCGCCCATTTGCGTCACCACTTGATACTTGCGAGCGGCTTCCGTCAGCATGCGGGCTTCGAAAATATCGTGTGCAATGGGTTTTTGCAAATAGACATGCTTCCCCATCCGCATCGCTCCGAAAGCCTGGATGGCATGGTTATGATCGGGGGTAGAAATACACACTGCATCGAAATGCTTCGCTTCTTTGTCGTACATCTCCCGGAAGTCGTGGTAATACTTTGCTTTCGGATAAGTTTTCCGGGCTGACGCCGACTGCCGGTCGTCCACATCGCATAAACAACTGATCGCTGCGTTCCGGCGGGGCGTATTCATCAAGCTCCCCAAGTCGGCCGCACCCATGCCGCCACATCCTATTTTCGCGATGTAAAGTTTGTCGCTGGGAGCCACATGCCCCAAGCCTGCTACCGTAAAGCTGGGCAGAATGGTCAGTGCGGCTGCCCCTGTAGCGGCCATGCCGAGGAACTCTCGTCGTGAGATACCGCCCGGAGATGAAATCTTATTTCCTGTTTTCATATACATTTATCGATTATGATGAGATTTTAAAAAAGGTCTGAAGAATAGAGATTAAAAACGAACAACTTTTTCCAACGCGTACGTCGCCTTGTTAGAAAGCCGGGTAGCCCGGATTCTGTACCAGTTGATTGTTCTTTTGCCAAGCCTTGAACGGAATAGGGAACAGTTTACGGTACGCGGGCGTCTGTTTCGGTTTCATATACCGGGGCTGCAGGAAAGTGCCGAAACGGATCATATCCTGCCGGCGAACAAATTCGAAGGCTAATTCGTACCCCCGTTCGTTGTAAATATCGTTCAACGTGACGCCGGTATAATTATGATCGGAATCCTTGTAAGCCCTTTCCCGAACGGCATTTACCAAACGAGTAGCTTCCCCGGCGTCCTTGCCTGCGCGCAGTAAAGCCTCTGCCTTCATCAGATACACGTCCGCCAGCCGGAAAATAGCGACGTCGTTTTCCATATGCGTATTTTGCATGCCTTTTTCATATACCCATTTATTGATGCGGGCGCCGTCTTCCTGATGCACTTCGCCCCAAGGAGTAAGATTACCATCAGCATCGGTTTTCTCGGTGCCTTCCACCACATTCAAATCGATCGTATGAATCAGGTCGTGTCCCAGTGTGGTTTTCAGCACTTCTCCCGTACTCGGATCGATCATGGGGCCAATCAGGAAAGAACCCGCCAAACGAGGATCGTCGGCGGAGAAAGTACGCACAAAATCGGGTTGTCCCGTGATACCGTTCCACATGCCGCCGGTAAAGCCTAACACATCAGGGTCGAGGTAATGTAATGTCCACCAGTGGATAGCGTTCCCCTCGTCGTCGGTGGCTTTGTAACAAATCGGCAGGATGATCTCGCGGGAAACTTCATTATGTACTTCGAAGTTCGTTTTCCAATCGGATTCCAGGATATAATCCAGTTGCATGATTTCGTCGCATTGATCGACAACGCCCTGCCAGTTGGCTTCCCCCGTCCATTCTTCCGCATTCAAGTACATTTTGGCCAATACCATACGTGCGGCTCCTTGTGTAAATTTGCCGTAACTTTCATCGGATACGTCCGCTCGTAGATGGGGAATAATTTCCAGCAATTCTTTTACCACATAGCGGTAAAGATCGGCCCGTTTGGTAATTTTAGGGGAAGAAGTATTCTTAAAATCCGTCACCAGCGGCGCATTGCCGAAATGATCGATAATCACATAATACCAGAAAGCCCGCAATCCCCGCAATTCGGATAAGTAACGGATTTTCAAATCTTCCGTCATCGCCTCGCTCGATTCGATAATGCTGTAGACGGAATTGACCGCCGTCAGTCCATCCATGCAATTATTCCAGCAACCTTCTACCGAATACGAGTTCGCTTTCCAGGAGTGCATACATTGCTCCATATACTGGCCGCCGTCCCACCAGTCACCTCCCACCCGGGTAGGGGCGATCAAGATATCCGCCGTCATATCGGCCATTCCCCAGGGGCCGTCGTACGCCAGCATATGTTTCAGGGATTGATAAGCCGGCCCCATAAGCGCGTTAATTTGCTGCGGCGTGGTGCCGAACTGATCCGTCGGTAATTTATCGTATATATGCTCGTCGAGATCCATGCAAGAAACGAGTGCCGCCTGCACGAAGAGAGCGCATGCGAGATTTTTGACTATTTTTTTCATGATGTGGTTACTGTTTAATGTATTAGAAATTCAGATTCACGCCCACCGAAAACGTACGGGCTTTGGGGTAGAACTCGCGGGGTTCGATGCCCGGCGCCAATCCGTTTTCCGACTCCATGCTCACTTCCGGGTCGAGGCCTTTATACTTCGTGATAACGAATAAATTCTGTGCCGTCAAATAAACGCGGATCCCGTTGAACGCTTTTATCTTATATCCCAAGGTCAGATTATCGAGCCGCATGAACGAACCTTTCTCCAAATAATAACTCGAAAACCTCGGCGTTTCGCTCAACGTATACGTCAGCGGATCGTCTAACGCGTTCGTGCCCGGCAAGAAGCCCGCTTGCGCATACGCCAAACGAGTCGCATTCAGAATATCGTTGCCCAAGGTACCGCGCAGGAAAAACGACAAATCGAAATTCTTATACCTGAACGTGTTCGTAATCCCATACGTCAGTTTAGGCTGCGCGGAGCCGATATAATCATAATCGGCCGGATCGGAAATCTCGCCGTCCTCGTCCTTGTCCACCAGGATATACCGCCCGTTTTCATCCAAACCTTTACATACCAATCCGTAGAACTGTCCGATCGGACGCCCTTCTTCCAACACATGCGTGCCGCTGGAACTACCACCTCGTACAAACACGTCGCCCAGTAAAATCTTATCCATCGAGAATACATCGTTCGATAAGCGGGTTACCTCATTCTTATTATGGGCCAGATTCAACGAGATCGTCCAGCCGAAATCTTTCGTACGGATAGCCTCTGCATTTAAACTCAGCTCGATTCCGGAATTTTTCATATTCCCTACGTTCGCCATCACCTCTCCATATAAATAGGGAGGCGTCGGTACCGGATACGTATACAACATATCCGAAGTTCTTTTATCATACCATTCGATCCGGCCGCCCAACCGGCTGTCGAACACCGAAAAGTCGAGCCCCACATTCAGCATGGCTGTTTGCTCCCATTTCAAATCCGGATTCGCGTTCTGGCTGATCCGGTACGACGGTAGCCACGCCCCGTTATCGTAATACAATCCTTTGGCGCCGTACAACTCGTGCGTGGTATAAGGTTCCAGCCCCGCTTGATTACCGGTTAAGCCATACCCCACACTCAGTTTCAGGTCGTTCAGCCAATTTATTCTTTGCATGAACGACTCTCCGGTAAGATTCCACGCAGCCGATACGGAAGGAAAGGTACCCCATTTATGATTGGCTCCGAACTTAGAAGAACCGTCGCGTCGCACCGTGGCCGTGAACATATATTTCTCGTTGAAACTATAATTGGCACGTGCATATAAAGAGATTAGCCGGCTTTGTTTTTTCTCGGCCGTGGCATCGCCCGGGTTTAAATGCTGACCCGAGGCCAGATCGTTAGCCCCCAACAAATCGGTGGTAAATCCCCGCGTTTTTACCGTATGTTCCTCGCGGTTCTCCTGTTCCCACGAATACCCGATCAACGCATTTACCTTGTGTTTATGAAACTGGGCCGAATACGTAGCCGTCCATTCCATTAAATCTTTATCCTTTAGCCTGCCGGTACGTTCGGCATTTCCCCCGTCGTTGTATCCGGCCTGCGATTCGATGCTATTGTAGATGCTTTCGTCTTCCGTCTGGCGGCTTTTGGCCAACAAGGCCTTTACATCCAGCCCTTCCCATAAGGAATAAGAAATATCCGCCGTTCCGTAAAAATTATTGATCCGGTTCAGGTGCTTATTTTCATCCTGGTTGCGTACCGGGTTGCCCTGGTCGTATTCCCGGGTATCGAACCAACTGCCGTCGTCCAGTTTCACCGGACGTACCGGGATCATATTGTAAGCCAATAAAAAATTCGTCGAATTGGTCGGCTCGTTGTTGGTAATCGTAGCCACCCCGGTCATATTTACTTTGAGGCGATCTTCCAACGCGCGTTGGGAAAATTGAAAACGCGCATTATACCGCGTCAGCGAATTATCGCGGGCAATCCCTTCCCGCTGCATATACGAAAGCGATCCCCGGTAATTGTGATGCGATCCGCCCCCCGACAACGATACGTTATGATCTTGCTGAAACCCCAGGCGTGTAATTTCGTCGAACCAGTCCGTGTTAGCTCCCCTATCAAAATCCTTGCCGTCCTTTCCCGCAGTAGAAGAGGTATAAGCCCGCCACTTTTCTGCCGTCAATAAGTTCGGCTTATTCGCTAGCGTAGAGACTCCGAAAGCTCCGGTATACGCAATCGTCGGATGGCTGGCATATCCTTTTTTCGTCGTAATCAGGATTACGCCTCCAGCCGAGCGCGACCCGTAAATAGCTGCCGACGAGGCGTCTTTCAGGATCGAGATCGATTCGATATCTTGCGGAGAAACGGTGGACATATCCGCACCCGGCACATTATCGATCACGATAAGCGGCCCCTGATCCTTTTGCAATGTCGACATCCCCCTCAGTTGAATGGTGGAGTTGCTCGTTACATCCCCCGAACCGGTGTTGATAGACAGCCCGGCCACTTTACCCTGCAATAAATCGGCTGCATTGCGGGTGAGCCCTTGGTTGAAATCCTCGGAAGTTACGTTGGTGATAGAGCCTGTAATTTCCCGTTTCGTCTGCGTGCCATATCCCACTACCACTACTTCATCCAACTTTTGGGTATCTTCTTTTAAGCTGACGCGCATAACCTCTTGGCCCTCGACGGGTTGGAGTTGCGTAATATAACCGATATAGGAAAACTCCACTATGGCATTCTCAGAGACTTCCAGTTGGAATTTACCCTCTACATCCGTTATCGTGCCGTTGGTGGTTCCTTTCTCGACCACATTCGCGCCGATAATGGCGTTTCCTTCCGGATCATTTACCCTTCCGGAAATCTTTTTTTTCGGGGAAGAGTCCGGGGCATTTTTCGGATAGATATTAATATTCCTCCCTACGATAGAATAGCTAAGCCGAGTGGAACGTAAAGCGGCGGATAGCACTTCCTCGACGGATTTGCCGGAAGCGTTTACACTTACCTTTATATTTTTTACATCCGCATCTACATAAAAAAAGAGGAAATCACTCTGTTTTTCGATCAGGGCGAATAAATCCGTCAGCGCAACTTGCTCGGTTTTCACCGTCAGCGGCGTAGTTTGGGAATAGGAACTGGTGGCTACCGCTTGAAAAAGATTAAAAGCAAGCAAAATAAGGGACATTTTCAGAACCGATAAAATTCTTTTTAAGTCTTTGCTTTTGAATAGTGAAGATAGGCTGCATCGGGGTATAATCAAGCGAGCTTGTTTTTGTACTCCTTTTGCGCTATCTTTTGATCTAAAAGACCTGGAATGCGAAACATTTTCCATACTTTTGTTTTTTAGAAACAAAGAAAGGTCGTACCTCGGCAGAGGAAGGAGCGAATTCGGTCGTGCCCCCGGATGCCACTCTGGCTTTGAAAAGCGAAAACAGGCTGCATTCCCGGACATCATCAAGCGAACTTGCTTCTGCCCTCGGTTTGCTCTCTCTTTGTATTAGATAAAAGGTTGATAACGTGCTTCCGCTGCAAAATTTGGTCGTGGAGTGGCAGAAGCTGGAATTAATTTTTTTGATAAGGCCGGCTGTCTTTACAGCCGGTTTTGTCGTATTCATACATTGGCAAAAGATTATTCCATAGGCATATCAGATTGATGAATTAATTTGCATTGAATCGTTCGTTCTCAACGGACATAAAAGGCCCCGTTGCGTTCCGACCACTCGATGGGCAAACTTCGGGCAATCACTCCCAAAATCTCTTTTAAAGACTGGTCTTCCGTAAAAGTGCCGGACACCGTAACGGCCGTATCCGCCAGTTTTTTATTTTCCAGATAAATCGGTACCTCGTATTTTTTCTCCAGCTCCTTCAGCAAGGTACAAAGCGCAACCGATTTGTATTTTAGCAAGCCGTCTTTCCAAGCCGTTCCCTGACGAGCGTCTACCGGTTGTACACAAATTTGGTGGGTCGAGCGGGTAAAAACAAGCTCCTGATCGGGCGAAAGCAACACCTGCTGGGTGGCACTTTCGAAACGGATGGAGCCTTCCACGAGTATAGCTGAAATCCGATCCTCTCCTTTGCCGGCTTTTACGCAAAAAGTAGTGCCCAATACGCGAATCGAAGCATTCCCCATTTCCACGATAAACGGTTTTTCCGGATTTTCGGTTACTTCGAAATAAGCCTCTCCCTCCAGAGCCACTTCCCGTTTGCCGGCTCCGAAATCGTTCGAATAAGTCAGCCGGCTGTGCCGGTTCAAAACGATTTTCGTTCCGTCGGCGAGTGTGAAATCACTTTTATTTTTATCTGTTATATACGTGTAAAATTCCCGGACATCCGTCTTTTCCGAAGAAAAGTACGACAGGGAAAATAGCACAATAAACAATACGGCCGCTGCCGCGAAAGGAAGCACGAACAACCGGCGCCGGCGTATCCGTTTTTGTTTTTCCTGTTTGTCTATTTCTATTCTCACTTTTTCCAACGAAAGTTCGGGCCGTACCCCATGCCGGAAAGACACCTCCGCATCCCAATATCCCTTGAGTAGCCGGAATTCTTTTTGATTTTTTTCGTCGGCATGCAACCATTCGCTCAACAAAAGAAAATCTTCCGAAGAACCGTTGCCTGTGAGTACCCTGCCGATGATGTGGTCGATATGCGTATTCATTTTGAATTGTTTCTATTTACTAGTCGCGGGAAAAGGGAGAATCCCTTATGGCACACGGCTTATTTTTTCATTTCTTCGGCCAACGCCTCTTTCAGCTTCCGTACAGCGGTGGCGATATGCGCTTCCAGCGTCTTGACCGAAATCTCCAGAATGGCTGCCGCTTCTTTGTATTTCAATTTATCTTCCCGTATCAATTTGAACGCCGTTTTGCATTTGTCCGGCAACGTGTTGATGGCCTTATTTAAATGATCGATACATTCTTTGGAAATAAATTCCTCTTCCGGGGTGGTATCGGTATGCGCAAACAAATCGATCATCGACTCGTCGATTTCAATTTTTTTCATATGCTGTTTGCGGTAAAAACTGAGCGCTTTATGGCGGGCTATCCCATAAATATAGGCATCGAAACTGGAAATATCCGAGAGCGACTTCCGGCCGTTCCAAAGCGCCAGGAACGTATCCGAAACAATTTCTTCGGCTTCTACGGGTGAAGAAACATACAAAGCCATAAACCGCATTAACCTTTGGAAATAGGCTAAATAAAGCGATTTAAAAGCAACCTGGGAATCGGACATGGCGATTTCACAGACCCATTGCATTATTTCATCGGTGTTTT
>DBFJSK010000434.1:0-15095 GCA_048403675.1 Tannerellaceae bacterium
CGCGTTTTCATGGCGAAACGGAAGACGCCTTTGCCGGGTTTATCGGCGGCAAACGGTTGGAGAGCGGCCACGAATATGCGTATAGCATCCTGTACGGCCGCAAACAATTCGTATTGGGCAACGGTTGGCTGATTATCAATACCTCCATGAACGGGGAGCAGCGTGCGGCCCTACAGATTAACCCTCGCTGGGCCGCCCGGCGCCTGTTCCTGGCTACGGTACGTTGGGATAAGTTAAGCGGGCAGGTCTTCCAACTGCGTCCCAACGAGTTGCCGATCTTTTACAGCCATACGATCTTGAACGGGGCGAATGTAGAACTGGGCAGCAGCGACCGCTTGCAACTGGGGGCCAGTGTGCTGCACGTGCCTCGTTCGGAAGTAAAATACTATTTGCCCGACGGCACAGTACGTACCCGCAAGGGGTTATGGGTATATAATTTGCGTTTGTACGGCAACCGGCCGGCCGGACAGCCGGGACTTTTTTACAAAACCGAAGGCGGCTACCAAACCAACAGCCGGTATAAGATGCGGGCGTACGCCGGGTACGGAGAGCTGGGCTGGAATTTCGCCCGGACACAGGGACAACCGGCCCTGAGTTATCGTTTCGCCTATTTTTCGGGGGATAATCCCGACACCCCGGCGTATGAGCGGTGGGACGCTTTGTATACGGGCGGCACCGGCGAACAATGGGTGCAGGGATCGAATATGTATAAAATCGTGCAGAACTCGAACGAGCTATCGCACCGGGTGCAACTAACCTATGCGCCGCTGCGGAAATGGCAAACCGTGTGGCAATTCTGGTCGTTCCGGGCGCCTCGGAAGAACAACCTGGGGGGAAACCCGGGGCTGTCGGTGATGCAATCGAACGCGTATGGTACGGAGATCAATCTCACCGTAAAGTATTTTTACTCCCGCCAATGGTATTTTCATTTGAACACGGCGCTGACTTTTCCGGGCGAGGCGCTGAAGAAAACAATCGGCGAAGATCTTAAAAACTGGTTTTGCCTGATGGCTTTTATCCGGTATTCGCTCTGAACGGAGGGCAGCTTAGATGGGCAGGCCGATTTCTCTTTCCGGCTTCTCCACTTTGTACACCACATGGGGCATGCTTACCCCGCGGTATAATTTAACGAAAGCATCCGCCTGCTTCATCCCGCAGCGAACAGCCACCTGTCGCGAAGCCAGATTCGTATCGCGAATGATCGAATAGACCGTTTCGAATCCACACGTATAAAAGGCATAATCGCGTGAGGCGCCCGCCGCTTCCGTAGCATATCCCTTATGCCAGAAAGCTTTGCGCAACAAATACCCTACCTCCGGCACCTGCTGCCCCGCGTATGCCTGGTACGTCAGCCCGCATTGGCCAATCTGCTCTGCCGTACTTTTTTCGATAACGGCCCATAACCCGAAACCGTCCCGGCGGTAACGGCCCAGTTGCTTATCGAGCCAGTGTTGCACCTCCTGATCGGAAAAAGGCCCCTCATAGGCGTACATCACCGCAGGATCTTGCAATAACCGGCAGGCTTCGGGGAAGTCCGAAGGCTGAAGTCGCCTTAAAATCAAACGTTTCGTTTCCAGTATGATAGAATTGTCCATAAGAAAGGTTGTAAAAGTTCCGGCCAACCGAAAAGGCATAGGCGCCTCCGCTTGGCGGAGGCCCTAAAGGTACGAAAAAGAAAATAAAGGTTCACCCCACGACAAGCGGAAATAGGCAGTAGAGGCTGTTTCCTGTAGGCCGGGCATGCAAAAACAGGGCTTCCCCCTTTTCCCCTACGCGTTTCGGGCCCGGTTGGAGCTGCTCAACGCAGGGAAAAAGCCTTCTTTGTCTAAAATGTATTGTATTTTGTCTGAAATAAGGTAGTTGAAAAAATAACTAATTATTATTTTTGTTTCAAACAAAACGAAAGATAGACAGCGCCTCGGCCTACTCTAGCAAAGGCTGCTGCGCCCGGTCTGCACTATTTTTAGATTGAAAAATGATACTTAATCTTTTCGCTATGATGAAACCTACCACGACATGCCGGCTCAGGAGGTATATGCTCCTGCTTTTTTTTGCCCTGACGGCCTTCGCGGCGCCCGCTTGGGTGAACGACGGCATTGCGTGGAAAAATGTGTCGATCGAAGGAAGGAAAACGGCCGTATTCTGCATGTTCGCCGATTCCGGCGGATTGATGTGGATAGGTACCAACAATGGGCTTTATACTTACGACGGTACCTCTACACGTAAGATAAACAGGCAGGCTCTTTCGGTAGGGCAAGTGTATGGCATAGTAGAACATAACCGGGTGATGTACATAGGTACCGATAACGGATTGCTATACTACAACCGGGTTACGGGAGCTTCGGGCCGGATCGAAGGGGATTTTCCTTTCGAAATCAGAACCATGCTATTAGTGGGTGATACCTTGTGGATAGGCAGTATATACGGGCTTTACCGATACGATGTGGTGTCGGAAGAACTTAAAAGGATCGTTACGGGTTTGCCTCACCAGTCGGTTTACTCTATTTTGCGCGACTCCCGGGGCGTGATGTATATCGGCACCTACGACGGATTGGCTCGGTTGAAAAGCACGGAGCGAGAGGTGGAAGCCACGGTTGTAAAAATCAAGAAATCCGGACATAAAGGCAACCTGTTTGTCAATTCGATGGTCGAAGATGCTTCGGGCGAATTCATCTGGATCGGTACGGAAGAACAACTGCTCAGGTATTACCCGCTCGACGGACACGTAGCGGAAGAGAAGGAGATGGTGGGATATACCGTCAAATCGTTGGCTCTGAAATCCGACGGGCGTCTTATCGCGGGAACCGACAAAGGGGTATTCCTCCAGACCGAAGAGTCGCTGAAAGCATACCGACACGATTCGCGCGACATTTTTTCAATTTCCGACAACGAGGTCTGGACGGTTTTCGCCGACTCGTCGAGTAATATATGGGTGGGAACGGAAATGGGCTTCTCGATTGCCGCCAATTCGAATATTGTGCGGACGCTCCGGCTCGGCTCCATCACGAATTCAGGAGAAGGGAACCAGATTCATGCCATTCTGCGCGACAGCCGGGGTGTGCTGTGGCTGGGAGGCACGAACGGGCTGTTGAAGGTAGACGCTAGGGACAGTTTACAGTGGTTCAGGCAGACTTCCGCTCCTTTGTCCATCAGCCATAACCGCATACGAGCCATTGAGGAAGGCCGGGGCGGGAAGCTGTGGATAGCAACCGACGGCGGTATGAATGAATTCGACAGAGAGAGCAACCGCTTTTTCAGTTATAACGTAACCGATTCTTCGAGGCAGCATAAAGCAAACTGGGTATATGGCATTATAGACGATGAGAAGGGTTTGTTTATAGGCAGTTATATAGGAGGAATCCTGCTAATCGACCCTTCTTGCCTGAGGCGCGACGGCTCGCCGATCGTAGCCGATTATGCCGTAAATTCGGACAACGGGCTAAGTAACGACTTGGTAAACGAGATGCGGCAAGACCGCAAGGGAAATATCTGGATGCTTTTGTTTCGCGACAGCGCCGTGTTTCGCATCGATCCGAAGGATGTCCGGGTATCCAAATACAACGTGATGCAGGTTACGGGAACCTATCCGTCACATATTACCACCGACCGGAAGGGGCGGCTGTGGGTTTCTTTTAACAACGGAGTGTTGGTAATGGATGAAAACGGTGAAATTATCAACAAAATCGTGTTTCCTTCTACCGAAACCGACGAATCTACGTTGGCCATGGGCAATGTAGGAAACGATATGTGGATTTCTACCGTATCGAACGTGTGGAGCATCGACGGAGAAACTTTCGAGCCTAAGATCCTTCCGCTGGCTCAGAAGTATTATACCGCAGTGTACGAAGATCCGCTTACTTCGCACGTGATATTAGGCGCGATCGACGAATTTGTCATGGTAGATCCCCGCGCCTTCGCCAGCATCAACAGTTCCGAAGCTATCCGGATGATAGCGACGGAAGAAAACGGGCCGCACTTTATTTTCTTAAACGACTCCACTTCCCCTCCGACATTCGAAATCTCACACGATAAAAGCTTACATCTTACCTTGAGCACGCTCGACTATGCGCCCGACGCCCTTCACCGGTATGCCTACAAGCTGGCGCCCGACGAAGGCGATACCCTACGCAACTGGCTGATAATGCCCGAGGGAGTGAACACCCTCTCTTTATCCAATCAGGCTATCGGCACACATACGCTCCTGATAAAGGTAGTAGGATCGTTTGCGAAACCGGTGGCGGTAACTATCCGGGTTCTTCCCCCCTGGTACCTTTCCTGGTGGGCCATCGCCTTATACGGCGTAGCCTTCTTATCGGCCGTAGTGGGCGTATTTTTTTATCTCAGAAGGAAAAATGCTGAAAAAATCCGGCGGGCGGAACGCCGGCGCTCGCTGGCCAATGCCGAAAACCGCTTAGCTTTCCTTTCCAATATCTCGCACGATTTGAAAACGCCGCTGTCAATGATTATAGGGCCGGTAAGCCAGATGCGGGAGCAGCACAAAGATTCCGCCATCCGGCACAAGCTGGATGTTATCTACGAGAATGCGCTTAAACTCAATGCCTTGATTCACCGCACCATAGAGATTAACCGGTTGGAAGACAATGCCGATAACCTGCTGATCATCTCCACCATCGATGCGGTGGAGTTCTGCCGGAGCATTTTTGACAGTTACCGGGAAAGCCATCCCGATAAGCTGTTTGTCTTTCTGGCTTCCCACGATTGTATTTTTGTAGATGTGGATGTGGTGAAATTCGAATCTGTGCTCAACAACCTGTTCTCCAACGCCTGCAAGTATTCGGACACAAAGGCTACCATCACCTGCGGCGTCACCCGGAAAGAAAGTATACTCGAAATCGTGGTTTCGGACGACGGCATGGGAATTTCCCAGGCCGACCAATCGCTGGTGTTCCAGCGCATGTACCGGTCGCCCCGCACTTCGGCGTTGCGTGAAGGCACCGGCATAGGGTTGTACTTGATAAAGAAATACCTTGAGATGCACGGGGGCGATATCCGTCTTTACAGTTGCGAGAACGAAGGCACTACGCTGGTGGTTACGCTTCCTATTTCGGGGATCGAAAACAAGACGGCGGCTCCCGTGGCATCGGCAGCGTCCGATTCCTCGGTATCCAAAATCCTGATCGTAGAGGATAATGCTTCGATAGCGGCTTTCATCCGGGAAATCCTGGCGGAAGAATACAACAGCCTGATTGCCGGTAACGGCCGTTCGGGGCTTGCCGTGGCTGCCTCTTTTCAGCCCGACCTGATTATCCTGGACGAGATGATGCCTGTAATGGACGGGCTGGAGATGTGTCGGCGGCTCAAGCAGAATCCGCGGTTGTCGCACATCCCGATCATTATGCTTACGGCAAAAACGGATAACGTGACGGAAACGGAGAGCGTGCGGCTGGGCGTAGACATCTTTATGGGTAAGCCGTTCGAGGCTCCCTTGCTTTTGGAACGTGTGCGCCATTTGCTCGCTGCCAAATCGGAGCTTAGGGAGGCGGTCAGAATCGAAGCCCTCACCACTCCGAAGCCGATCGAAGCCGAATCGGGAGCCGAAAAACAGTTGGCGGCGATTACCCAAATTATAGAAGATAATGTTTCAGATCCCGACCTGAACGTGAACTACCTGAGCGAAAAGAGCGGTCTGGGTACGAAACAGCTTTACCGGCTTATCAAAAAACTCGTAGGAGTAACGCCTGTGGATTACATCAAGCAAATGCGCATGCGAAAGGCGGCCATGCTTCTGGAGCAACGTAAGTTCACCGTGTCGGAGGTAATGTATATGGTAGGATTCAATACGGCATCCTATTTTTCGAAGTGTTTCCAAGCTCAATACGGTTGCAAACCGAGCCAATATATCGGCGAAAACGCTAAAGAATGAGCGTCTGGACTGTAAGTAACGGACATTGTCTTTTTTGTTGCATACTTTGTCTTTTCTGTAAGCGCCCCATCTAATCCAACAGGTAATTTTGCGACGAGGTAAGGGCGACAAAGGGTCGGCCTTTGCCTCGGTTTTTATTCCACCTTATTTATTAATCGTAACTAATACCACGTTTTCAAAATGAAAAAAACGATTGAAACTGGATCCGGTATAAAGGGTCGCTGGTTGGTACTGATGCTCGCTGTGATTTTTATGCCTGTTGCAGCGTTGGCTCAAACCCAGCGAACGATAACCGGAACAGTCTGTGACGAGACCGGAGAGCCCTTGATTGGCGTCTCGATCCAAGTTGTCGGAGCACCTGTCGGTATTTCGACGGATATCGACGGACACTACGTCTTGAAAATATCTCCACAAGTCAGGCAACTGACGTTTTCGTATGTCGGTTATCTGCCGCAAACGGTAGACGTATCTTCCGACGTAATGAATGTAATTCTCCGACCCAACGATCAACTACTCGACGAGGTGGTGGTAATCGGCTACGGAGTGCGTAAGAAAACCGACCTCACCGGTTCGGTAGCATCGGTAAGCCAGAAAGATTTTAACAAAGGGATGATTTCTTCTGCCGAAGAGCTTATCAACGGTAAAATAGCGGGGGTGCAAATCACCAGCGCAGGCGGCTCGCCCAACGGGAGTACCACCATACGGGTGCGCGGCGGAGCTTCGCTCAACGCCTCGAACGATCCGCTTATCGTGCTTGACGGCGTACCCATGGAAGTGGGAGGCAGCGTACAGGGGTCTGGTAATTTTCTGAACCTGATTAACCCTAACGATATTGAAAGCATGACCATTCTCAAGGATGCTTCTTCGACTGCTATCTACGGCTCCAGAGCTTCCAACGGCGTAATCCTTATTACCACCAAGAAAGGCTCGGGCGACCGGCTGCGGATTTCTTTCCAAACCACCCATTCGTTGTCGACCAAGAGTAAAGTGGTGCCCACCATGAGCCGCGACGAGTTTGTCAACGCCGTCCATACGTTCGGTACCGACGCCCAAAAATCTCTTCTGGCCGAAGGTATAGCCAAATACAACGCCCGTACCGATTGGAACGACGAGATTTACAACACCGCCTACGGTACCGACAACAACCTCAGCGTCGCGGGCCGGGCCGCCTCTTGGCTTCCTTTTCGCGTGTCGTTAGGCGGGATGTACCAGAACGGTATTTTGCGAACCGATAATGCCAACCGCTATACCGGCAACATCAATCTTAATCCTACTTTATTAGACGACCATCTCCACATTAATTTAAGCGCCAAAGGTACCTACTCGAAAAGCCGATTTGCCAAAACCGACGCCGTATGGAATGCAATGGCCTACGATCCTACCCGGCCGGTTTACGACCCGGAGAGCGCTTTCGGCGGTTATTATGAAGTTGTCGACAATGCCGGGCGTCCGGCCCAGGGCGCCATCGCCAATCCTGTGGGCATGCTCGAACAGACAAGCAATAAGTCGAAAGTATACCGGGTCATTGCCAATGCCGACATAGACTACCGGCTGCACCCGCTGCCCGAGTTACGTTTCCACCTTATCGCCGGTTACGACTATTCACACGGCCATACCGACAACTATACGGAGGCCGACAACTTCAGCGAGTTCAGCAACGGCGGTTCCGACTATCGCATAGGCCCGCAAAAGAACTACAACAAACTGCTTACGGCGTATGCGAACTACAATAAGGATTTCAAGGCGATCAGGAGCAATGTCGATGCCACCTTCGGTTACGACTATCAGCATTGGAAATATACAATTCCCGCCTACGAGGTGCGTAACATTGCTGGCGAAACGCGATCGACGGTGCCGGCCGCAGATCAGCGCCACAACCTGCAATCCTATTACGGCCGGTTGAACTATACCCTGATGGAACGTTATTTGGTAACAGCTACGTTCCGTCGCGACGGTTCGTCGCGCTTCGCCCAGAACAATCGTTGGGGAACGTTTCCATCTGCTGCGCTGGCCTGGCATGTATCGAGCGAGGATTTCTGGAAATCAATTTCTTCCGTTATGAACGATTTTAAGCTTCGTGCCAGCTATGGCGTAACGGGGCAACAAGATGGCATCGATAACTATTTCTACATGCCTTCTTATACCGTTTCGCAGCCGGGCGCCTATTATCCCGTAGGCGGCGAACCTGTCTTTACTTACCGTCCGGAGGCCTACAACGATAACCTTAAATGGGAAACCACCAAGTCGTGGAACTACGGTATCGATTTCGGATTCCTCAACAATCGCTTTACCGGCACCGTAGATTACTATACCCGTAAAACGGAAGACCTGCTTGCAACCGTCCCTGTGCCTGCCGGTACCAATTTTGGCCGTGAGATGTTGATGAACGTGGGGAATGTTTCGAGTAAAGGGGTTGAAATCGCTATCAACGCCAATCTGGTAAGCACCAAGGACTGGAGTTGGACGGCTACGGCTAACGCCGCCTGGCAACGGGTGCGAATCGACAACCTTACCCTCAATCCCGAAGCTCCCAGCCCCAACACGCCTGTGGGTTGGATGGAGTCTACTCCCGTCATGGTCTTCTCTACCGGCTATGCCCCCTATTCCTATTTCCTTTATAAGCAGATTTACGACCAGGAAACCGGGTTGCCCATCGAAGGGCTTTACGCCGACCTGAACGGCGACGGCAAAATAGATGAAAACGATCGCTATCATAAGCACTCTCCCTCTCCCGACTGGATTCTCGGCTTCTCTACTTCCGTGCGCTATAAGAAATGGACGCTTTCCACCTCGTTGCGTGCCAATTTAGGCAATTACCTTTATAACGGATCGGGGGCCACACAGGGTGCCTGGGAATGTACTACTTGGTGCGCCGGGCAGATTAACAACCTCAATGCCAGCTTCCTCGATACTCAATTTCGTTATCGCCAGTATATGAGCGACTACTATTTGGAGAATGCCTCGTTCCTGCGTATGGACAACCTCCAACTCTCCTACGACTTCGGCAAGGTTTACCGTACGCTCGACCTGCACATTTCCGCTATGGTGCAAAATGTGTTTACTGTTACCAAGTATAAGGGTGTCGATCCCGAAACTTCGTGGGGAATAGACAAGGGCGTATATCCTCGTCCCCGCACTTATTCAATGACCATCGGTCTTAATTTTTAATCGCGCAAGCCATGAATAAATATATCGGAAAAATAAAGAATTTCTTGCTGGGAGGCGCCGCACTCGCCGGCATGTTTGCCCTCGGAGCCTGTACCGACGATCTGAATCAAACCCCGCACATCGGCTACACGGCGGATGCGGTATATTCCTCTGTGGAGGGTTATCGTTCTGTACTTGCCAAAATTTACGGTACCTATACGTTGGTAGGGCAAGAGAAAGGTAGCGGCGTAGACATCCAATCGAACAGCGGTTACGACCTGCTGCGCTGCCTCTTCCACCTTCAGGAAGGGCCTACCGACGAATGCGCTTACCGCTGGATGTCGGGCGACAACCTTTATTCCTTAGCTTATATGCAGTGGGATGCCACGGAACCGAACATAAGCGACGTATACTATCGTCTTTACTATGCTATTGCCGTAGTCAACGAATTTCTGCGCCATACCGACGACGACGATATAGCCGCCTTTACCGCCGACGAGCAGGCTGAGCTGCGCCTGTTCGCTGCCGAAGCACGCTTTATTCGTGCCCTCGACTATTGGTATGTGCTCGACCTCTTCGGCAAAGGCCCCTTTGTCGATGTGGATACTCCAACCACCGGCTATGTTCCCCAGGCTTACGACAACAATCAACTTTTCGCTTATATCGAAAGCGAACTGAAGGACATCGAAAACCTGTTGCCCGAAACTTCCCAATACGGACGGGCCAATAAAGCCACCGTCTGGGCGCTTGCCTCGCGGATGTATCTCAACGCCGAGGTTTACACCGGAAAAAGTTATGCTTCGGAGTGTATAACCTATTCCAATAAAATTATTTCTTCGGGAAATTATACGCTCGAATCCGACTTCAGGAAGCTGTTCAACGGCGACAACCACAAACGCACCAACGAAATAATTTACGGCATCTATGCCGATGGAACCCACGCCATGACCTGGGGTTCGGGCACCAATTTGGTGCATGGTTGTTGCGGTAGCGACAACTCGCAAGATCCTACTAAGTACGGTATCAAGTCGGGCTGGGGTAATTACCGGGTACGCGGGGAAATTCCCGCTTTGTTCGGCGACGTGGCTACCAGCAGCGACAGCCGGTGCCTTTTCTGGACGGACGGCCAGACCCAGTATCTCGACAAGACCATGGACGATGGTGCTTCTGGCTATCATTCGGAAAAATGGACTAATCTTACCGATGAAGGCGAGCCTGCGTGCGATGCCGCAGTGGACGGGTGCAATACCGACTTCCCCATGTTCCGTCTTGCCGAGATTTACCTCAATGGTGCCGAAGCGGTGCTCCGTGGGGGCACTGGCATGAGCCGCAGCGAGGCACTCGAACTCGTCAACAAGGTACGCCGGCGCGCTTACGGCGATGAATCGGGCCATATTACTGATGCGCAGTTCAACCTCGACTTTATGCTCGACGAACGCGCTCGCGAAATGCTGTACGAACTGGTTCGTCGCACCGATCTCGTGCGCCACCATAAATTTACTACCGCCAACTATATCTGGCAATGGAAAGGCGGCGTAGTGGCCGGCCGTGCAGTGGACGCGCGCTTCAACCATTATCCCATTCCGGCCAGCGAAATAGCGGCCAATCCCAACCTCTCTAATCCAGGTTATTAATTGTCAGAATTAGAACATTATGAAAATCAACAAAACAATAGCCACTTTGCTTTTGGCTGCTCTGTGTTCAATCACGGCATGTAGTCCCGACGGCGATACCCTCTATACTTCCGGAGCGGCCGATTTGGTACTTGCCGGCAATGAATCCGACATTGTGCTTTCGCACGATGCGCTCGACGCCCTGGCGCTCACGCTCTACTGGAACGACAATAGCGAAATTTCACTTTCGGACTCTCGTGTCGAGGCTCCCAAGTACGCTATCGAGAACATCATCCAGTTCTCGACGTCCGAGAACTTCGACAACGTGACTGAAGTGGCCGTAAACGAAGACGTATTCGAACGCCAATTTTCCTGTAGGGAACTTAACGCCGTATTAACCAAGCTGGGCTTCGAACCCGGCGTGAAAGCGCCTTTGTATATCCGTATAAAAGGCAGTCTGGCCGAGAATATCGCGCCTTCCTATTCCAAAGTACGGGTTGTGAATATCACGCCTTATAAGGTCGATACCACGGTGGGACGCGTCCTCAATGAAAAGAAAGAAGATACCGGGCGCATCCTCTACGCTCCTGACGACGATCGTATATACTACGGATTTATCGGCGCCGGAGCTTGGGAACATTGGTTCCTCAACGAGGCCGACGGAACGACCTGGGGCAACGATGACGTTACGGGGACTGCTTTCGTCATGTCGTCGGCTGGTAGCGCCTGGAATTTCTGGTATCCCGAAACATCGGGTTGTTACTATACCACGGTCGATACTCACCTGAATGAGTGGACTGCGCTGCTTCTAGAATCGCTCACGGTAAGCGGCGATGTAGCCGGCGAGATGACTTACGACCGCAAGGCGAACACCTGGAAACTCCCTGTCGATTTGCCTGCTGCCGGCAGCCTGCACGTAACACTTACCGGAACGGGCAAACTTTATACTGCCGCAACCGGTACCGACAATGCCGCCGCGATTACGACCTCGGTAGGTTTTTCGGGCAACGCCGGTGGGTTGACTTTCCATGCAACCACTGGGGGTTCTCCGCTCACGCTCGACGTGCCTGCCGCGGGTGAAACCGATCTCCTGCTCGACCTAAACAATCCTAAGGCTTGGACGCTTGCTACCGGTACGGCTGCGCCGGAAGAGAAACCGGCCGAAATCCTGTGGGTGGCCGGTCATAACGACGGCTTAACGGGCAGTTGGAACTTCGATTCCTGGTTACGCTTGTATAACGAGGACAATCTTACCTATGGCGGCGTACTCAACATACATTCGCTTTATGGCTACAAGCTTTACAAAGAACAGGATAACTGGGACGATTTTTATGGAATGGTTGCGGGCGGCAACGGTTACGAAGGGCAACTCGAAGCCAACGGTTCTCAAAACATCTACGCTCCCGATCCGGGGCTTTATGTGGCCGATGTGTCTCTATCGGGCCTTACATACAAGCTCACGGCTGTTCATTCCGTACACTTTGCCGGTCTGAACGACGACTGGAACTTAAGCCCTCTGACGGCTACCTCCAAGGCCGGCGTTTATACGGCAACGGTGACAAAAACAGCCGACACTCCTTATGGCGTGAAAGTGATTATCAATGAGGACTGGGATCTTGCTTTTGGCGGGGGCGGCGGCTATCTGGGCTTATATCAGGATGGCTTCGACGGCGATAACGACCTGTCCAACGGTACCCATATTCTCACTGTCAACCTCTTGGAAGGTACCTATACCTACGAATAGTGCCCCCCCCAGGAATAGCTGTTTAATTCGTAATCATATTAATTCTACTATTTTTGTTTAAAATGAAAAACTTTATATTAGGGCTTGCAACCGGTGTTATGCTCCTTTCCGGCTGCACCGAAGACAGCCCCGTTACCGTCCGGCCCGAGGCCGACGACAAGCCTGCTGTAGAAATCGACCGCAACGCTTTTGCCAAAGGGGCCGATGTGAGTTGGATCACCCAGCTCGAACACGAAGGTTTCACCTTTGCCAATCAGGAAGGGGTGCAAAAAGAATGTATGGCTCTTCTCCGTGAGGATTGTGGCGTAAATGCCATTCGGTTGCGGGTTTGGGTCGATCCGGCGGAAGGGTGGAACAATATCCACGATGTTGCCATCAAGGCTCGGCGAGCTAATAACTTAGGTTTGCGCTTGATGATCGACTTCCATTTCTCCGACACGTGGGCCGACCCGGGCAACCAAATCACTCCCGCAGCCTGGGCCGATATGGAACTGCCTGCACTCAAAACGGCAATGGCTGCGCATGTAAGCGAGATGCTCAATACGCTCAAAGACCTCGGGATCGCTCCCGAATGGGTACAACTCGGCAACGAAACCCGTAGTGGCATGCTATATCCGCTGGGGGCTGTCGAAGCTCATTTTGCGGAACTGGTCGATGCCGGATACGATGCCGTAAAGGCCGTCTTTCCCGACACGAAAGTAATTGTGCACATCGATTGCGGCAACGAGCCGGAATTGTACAGTTATGTGTTCGACGATCTGGCTGCCAAGGGAGCCAGATACGATCAAATCGGTATGTCGCTTTATCCCGAACCCGAGAACTGGCAACAAGTGGTCGACGATTGCTTAGCCAACATACAGACAGTGAATTCCAACTATGGCAAACGAGTAGTTATCGCCGAAATAGGCATGGATTACCGCCAGGCCGAGGCGGCGGATGCCATGATGCGTGCGATGGTGAAAGGGTGCACTCAAACGGGCGTGGTAGACGGAATTTTCTGGTGGGAGCCCGAAGCGCCTGCAAGCAAAGGTTATATGAAGGGTTGCTTCAACGAAGGTGTCCCTACCCAGGCACTCGACATTTTTAAAGAAACAAATTAATCGGATTGCATGATGACGAAATATTCTATATTTAAATCGGTTCTCGCTTGCGCGCTGTGCTTGACGACAGCAATGCATGCCGACGGCCGCGTCGTTTCACTCAGGAACGACAAATCGGACACAGACCGTGTCGGGAAAGAGAACACTATAGCCCCCCAAAAGAGCGGCTTTGCCTGTGGTGCCGACGTGAGTTGGCTTACCCAAATGGAAGCCGAGGGACGTCGGTTCTATACACCGGGTGAAAACCGACGGGAAATGGAGTGTATGCAGTTGCTTCGCGACTACTGCGGGGTGAATGCCGTGCGTCTGCGTGTGTGGGTCGATCCGAAAGAGGGTTGGAACACGATTGACGACGTGGTAGTAAAAGCACAACGGGCCGACCGGTTGGGCATGCGTTTGATGATCGACTTTCATTTCTCCGACATTTGGGCCGATCCCGGGCATCAGGAGATGCCTGCGGCTTGGACGAATCTCAGTTTTGAAGCGCTTCAATCGGCCATGGCTGCGCATGTAACCGATATGCTTACCGCTTTGAAAAACGTCGGCATTTCGCCCGAATGGGTACAAGTGGGCAACGAAACCACTCCGGGCATGATGCTTCCGGTCGGGTCGGTCGATCATCCCGAACAGCTTACCATTCTCAATAATACGGGGTACGATGCGGTTAAGGCCGTATGTCCGGATGCCAAGGTAATCGTACACCTCGACTGTGGCAACGACCGGTGGCGTTACGACCGCATGTTCGACATTTTTCAGGCCCACGGGGGCAAATACGATATGATCGGCATGTCGCTTTATCCCTTTTGGGCTGCGCAGCAAGGAGCTACAGGTGGCTGGGAACAGATAGCCGACGATTGTATTGCCAATATTGACTATCTCAAACAAAAATTCGGAAAACCGGTGATGCTATGCGAAATCGGGATGCCCTACGACGAAGCCGAAAGTTGCCGCGACCTCATCGCCAAAATGATGGGTGCCGAAATTGAGGGTATATTCTACTGGGAACCTCAGGCACCGGCCGGCTACAACGGCGGTTACAATCTGGGGGGGTTCGCTAACGACGCTCCGACGGTTGCTTTGGATGCCTTTAAGAATAGATAATAGGGGGTAAATGTCTTTTATCTCCCTAAAATAAAGAGGGAAATTCCTTGTAAAGGAAGTGCTTTTTAAATGTTTACAGACTAATTTTCAAGCACTTCCCCTCCTAGGGGTTTCCTCTTTATTTTTATACCTCCGTCCTTTTTACGAAAAAGCTCCTCCCCTCCCCGATTTTTGACTGCCCACTGCAAATCATTCCTTTTTCACCTTTCGGAAAAAGAACGTGGCGGAACCCGCCACCCTATTATTTAATCATATTCACAATCGAGGTAATCATCGCTGCCATCGAGGTGGCCGAACTGCCGATACTCATGATCTCGGCCAGACGCATCGAACGGTCGCGGCTGGATTTCGACGGAACCACGATCTCGCATCCGGGTTCGATTTTCGGATACCGTTTAAAGAAAATCCCCACCCGCTTGGTGGTTGCCACCTTGCCGTTCATATAGACCACAAGGGGGTATTTTCGCGCCGCATCGTTGTATCCGCCCGCCTGGCTCAAGCAATCT
>DBFJSK010000435.1:0-1699 GCA_048403675.1 Tannerellaceae bacterium
GGTCGAACTCCTGGAGTGCGCGGACGCCGCTCTGGGTTGTGTCTAAAGCCATGTAAAACCGTATCGTATCTTCACGCGCAAATGCTAACAGCCCGAGAACAAGGCCGATGAGCATTAGCTTTATTTTTCCTCCTTTTCTGCTATTCATCTGTTTACTTCTTTGTTTGTTTCTTTGTTTGTTTCTTTGTGTAGGTTCCAACTCGCCTTTTTCTTTGATTTTTTCCGGCAACAGGTGGTAAATGTAGGAATAGATTTTAAGAATACCTTATTTTTCATTCGTTTTTGAAACCAATGTTCCGGGAAGCCTACCACACAAAATCGAAAAACAATTCCCATTTTCCTACGTCAGCTTTTTTCTACAGGCGGCGTATGTGCCTGGGGCGGTAAGCTGTCTGTAGAGAGAAACGGGTCATCGCCTCAAAATAATCCCGTTCGTCCTAAAATATATCCATAAATAAAGAAAATAAAATTAGGTGAGACAAAATAAAAAAGATAAATTTGCTTACATTTCTAATTAGCAATATAAAAAACATTCACCCATGGCTAAACACACGTTCAATTTAATCGATTACAAATACGACGACGTCAGAGAATTAACAGATGATTTTATTAATCAGGAAGTTACATTCAATAACGAAGAAAAATCGTTCAAGGCCATCCTGATACCGAACGCTTTTATCCGGGATTATACTCCCACGAATAAAACGAGGTTTTATAATAGTGGCGATGATAACCTGATTTCAATTACCATCAATGAAGCATACGCCACCCTGCAATATAAAATAGGCGAAATACATTACGCCACGGTAGCCTATCGCGACGAAACGGTTCATGCGAAGATTGCAAAATTCTATGCCGGGAATCTGCCGGACGCTGTGAAAGATACAGTTACCTTAAGTCCTTCCCAAAACGTTGTGCGGGTGAACCTCACAGCAGCTATCCAAGCCAATCCGGAAAAAGCTTATTATAAATACCTGGAAATTCCGGAGGAAGAAGTAAAAGAGGAAGAAAAAGAAGGGCCGGCAACGAAAGGCCAATTAATCATGCTGCATACGGTAATCGATCGAAGCCACCGGCCGATGGACCACGAGGTGGAATGGCAAATTGACAATATCGGCAAATCGCTCAATTTTTTAACCGGAACCGGCTTGGGAATGTACCGGCACGACGGCGAGTACGACGGAAGCGACGATCCCGACAGCACGTTACAAAATTTCCGCAATTGGGTAATAGCAAATAAAGCAAATGCCGGTTACGATATTTACTTTCTTATCCGCTGGGGAGGATGGAGCGGCGGCACACTAGGCGAAGCGTACTTAAACTCCTACAACGTAAATACCAACAGCCATCCCTGGGCCTACGGAATTTCGTCCTCCATCTGTCTCTATCCCTGGGTATTCGCGCACGAGATGGGGCATATATTAGGAGCAACTCATGTGAATGACAATGGCGACATTATGTACCCGACCTCCGTAATTACCTGTACCGGGCGGCACAGAAACCTCTCGAACATCAATATAATCAAACAAAACGGCATTTACAGACCTTGATAGCGGCATATATCCAAAGCCGGTCGGCAAACAGGTTCCGGATTTCCCTCCCGCCAGTTGATAGTTTTGAAATTCGGAACCTGAAAACTGTACTTTTTCTTTTTTTAACCCAAGGCGCGTGTTATTTGTTATACATATAGATACACCTA
>DBFJSK010000436.1:0-9720 GCA_048403675.1 Tannerellaceae bacterium
AATTTTAAAAATATAGATATTAAAAATGCCGGATTCGCAGCCACCGACGCTGCCGAATGGGCAAAAGCCAATGGCATCGAAGCCAATTGGAAAACACCCGAGCACATCGAGGTGAAACCCGTATATACCAAAGAAGACCTGGAAGGGATGGAACACCTCCACTACGCCTCCGGTCTTCCTCCCTATCTGCGCGGCCCGTACAGCGGCATGTACGCCATGCGTCCCTGGACGATCCGTCAGTATGCAGGTTTCTCGACCGCCGAAGAATCCAACGCTTTCTACCGCCGTAACCTGGCTTCCGGCCAGAAGGGCCTCTCGGTTGCTTTCGACCTGCCCACCCACCGCGGATACGATGCCGACAACGAACGCGTAGTAGGCGACGTAGGTAAAGCCGGCGTTTCTATCTGCTCGCTCGAAAACATGAAAGTATTGTTCGACGGCATTCCTTTGAACAAAATGTCCGTATCCATGACGATGAACGGCGCCGTGCTGCCCGTCCTGGCTTTCTACATCAACGCCGGTCTGGAACAAGGCGCCAAATTGGAAGAAATGGCCGGTACGATCCAGAACGACATCCTGAAAGAATTCATGGTGCGTAACACCTACATCTACCCGCCCGAATTCTCGATGAAGATCATCGCCGACATCTTCGAATACACTTCCCAGAAGATGCCGAAATTCAACTCCATCTCCATCTCGGGTTACCACATGCAGGAAGCCGGCGCCACGGCCGACATCGAAATGGCCTACACCCTGTGCGACGGTATGGAATACCTGCGCGCCGGTGTTAACGCCGGAATCGACGTCGATGCCTTCGCACCCCGTCTTTCCTTCTTCTGGGCCATCGGCGTGAACCACTTCATGGAAATCGCCAAGATGCGCGCCGCCCGCATGTTGTGGGCCAAGATCGTAAAGAGCTTCGGTGCCAAGAACCCCAAATCGCTGGCCCTGCGTACACACAGCCAGACATCCGGTTGGTCGCTGACCGAACAAGACCCCTTCAACAACGTAGGCCGTACCTGTATCGAAGCCATGGCCGCCGCCCTGGGCCACACCCAGTCGCTGCACACCAACGCGCTCGACGAAGCCATCGCTCTGCCGACCGACTTCTCGGCCCGTATCGCCCGTAACACGCAGATCTATATCCAGGAAGAAACGAAAATCTGTAAGGAAATCGACCCCTGGGCCGGTTCCTACTACGTAGAATCGCTCACCAACGAACTGGTACAGAAAGGCTGGGCGCTGATTCAGGAAATCGAAAGCATGGGCGGTATGGCTAAAGCCATCGAAACCGGCTTGCCGAAGATGCGCATTGAAGAAGCCGCTGCCCGTACACAAGCTCGTATCGACTCGGGTGTACAGACCATCGTAGGCGTCAACAAATACCGTTTGGCCAAAGAAGATCCGATCGACATTCTGGAAATCGACAACACAGCCGTACGCAACGAACAAGTCAACCTTTTAAAGCAACTGCGCGAAAACCGCGACGAAGCCGCCGTTCAGCAAGCATTGGCCGATATTACCGAATGCGTTCGCACCAAGAAAGGCAACCTGCTTGAACTGGCCGTGAAAGCCGCCGGCCTGCGTGCCTCCCTGGGAGAAATCTCCGATGCCTGCGAAGAAATCGTCGGCCGTTATAAAGCAATCATCAGAACCATATCAGGCGTGTATTCATCAGAAACAAAGAAAGACGCAGACTTCCTCAAAGCTATGGAGCTTACCGAGAAGTTTGCCAAGAAGGAAGGTCGGCAGCCCCGTATCATGATCGCCAAGATGGGTCAGGACGGACACGACCGCGGTGCAAAAGTTGTCGCTACCGGTTATGCCGACTGCGGTTTCGACGTGGATATGGGCCCCTTGTTCCAGACACCCGCCGAAGCAGCTCGCCAGGCAGTAGAAAACGACGTACACGTAATGGGCGTCTCTTCGCTGGCAGCCGGTCATAAGACACTCGTTCCGCAAGTTATTGAAGAGCTGAAGAAACTCGGCCGCGAAGACATCATCGTCATCGCCGGCGGCGTTATCCCGGCGCAGGATTACGACTTCCTCTACAAAGCAGGGGTAGCCGCCATCTTCGGCCCCGGTACTTCCGTTGCCAAAGCCGCCGTACAGATTCTTGAAATCCTGTTAGGCGAAGAATAATCAGTCCTTAGGCTGGTCCCTCGAAAAGGGTGTGGTTTCCTTCCAAAGGAACCACACCCTTTTTCTTTTCCAGCCTCCTGCTTCGTGTATTTTTTTTATTTTCATTTTTAGTTATCCCGGTGAATTTTCCCTTTTTTGCTTATCGAAGGCGAATTGCATGCTTATGCAATTCCGATTCCATAGGCATGCAATTCGAATTGCATAAGCATCTATTTTTATCGGATTTCAACCATCTAAATATCAACCAATTACAAAGAGCGTTTCAGACATTGAGAAGTCGGTAAGCTTCTTGTATAATTTTATCGGAAAAAAGACGCCCCGGCAAAGCGACTTTTCCCTTTCCCGCAAAAAAAACGCGCCCAAAAATATTTTTCTTTCCCGCCTTTAACCCTGTAAAGCGCCCTCTTTTCCTCGGCTTATTCCAATAATTTTTTTACCTTTGTAAACATTTCTCTCCACTAGAAAAGAGAAACATACCTTATCATCTAATAACGTATCTATATATGAAAAAGACAATTTTGTGGATGACCGGCGCTTTTTGCCTGGCAGCGCTTCCGGTTGCAGCCCAGCAACACCCCCTTACCGACGTACAGATCGTAAAAGGAGCCGAAAGGATTGAAAACCCCGTACCTGTGCCGGTAGCCTGGACAGATGCCACCCATTACCGGATAAATAAAGGCGACCGGATGCATCCCGAAGCCTTTGTCGTCGATCTCGAAACGGGCAAAGAACAACCTTACCAAGCGCCCGCCGACGCTTACTCCGTGAAAATCCAGGACGACGATATTTACTATGTCGCTTCCGGCGAAGAACGCCGGCTGACCCATACCCCCGAAGCCGAGCAAAACCCCACCCTTTCGCCTGACGGCAAGTGGGTAGCCTTCACCCGCGGCGGCGATCTGTATGCGATCCGCCTGGCCGACGGCAAAGAAATACGCTATACCCACGACGGAAACGACCTTATCCTCAACGGCTGGGCCTCGTGGGTGTATTACGAAGAAATTCTGGGACGCGCTTCCCGCTACCGTTCCTTCTGGTGGTCGCCCGACAGCCGCACCCTCGCTTTTTTCCGTTGCGACGATACCGATGTCCCGATGTTTCCCATCTATAATTCGAAAGGAAAACACGGCTTTCTGGAACGTACCCATTACCCCAAAGCCGGCGATCCGAACCCTCGCGTACGCGTCGGACTGGTTCCCGCCGAGGGAGGCGATGTGGTATGGGCCGATTTCAACGAAAAAGACGACCAATATTTCGGCCAGCCTTTCTGGCAACCCGACGGAGGCCGGCTACTGGTACAATGGATGAACCGCGACCAGAATAACCTCAAACTCTATGCCGTGAATCCTTCCGACGGAACGAAAAAAGAAATGTACGACGAACGCCAACCCACCTGGATCGACTGGATCGGGGAGGTGAATTGGCTCAAAGACGGTTTCCTCATGATACGCGACTTCGACGGTTGGGAGCAGATTTACTATCACCGAACCGACGGCGGGTTGAAAGCCAAGCTCACCGACGGCAAGCTATGGAACACCCGCATCGTACGGGTGGATGAAAAAAAACGTATAGTCTATTTCACGTCGAATGCCCAAACGCCCATCCGCACCGATTTTTATGCCGCCCGTCTCGACGGCAGCGGCATGAAGCGTCTGACCGGGGGCGAGTATACCTATACGAATATCTGTCTTTCGCCCGACAACCGCCGGTTCCTCTGTTGCTATTCGAACGTATCCACCCCCACGCGTCTGGCCTTGATCGACGTGAAAAGCGGGAAAGTACAGGATCTGGCCGATCGGAAAGGCCCGGATTTCGATCGCTACCAACTGGCGCTTCCGGAAATGGTATGGATGAAGACCGACGACGGTTTCGACTTGCCGGCCTCGGTAATCTGGCCGCTCCACATCGAACCGGGGAAGAAGTATCCGGTGATTATCAGCATTTACGGCGGCCCTAACGCCGGAACGGTATTCGACGGCTGGAAAGGTATCGGCATCAACCAGTGGTGGGCGAAAGAAGGCGTGATTCAGATCGCCATCGATCACCGGGGATCGGGCAAATGCGGCAAAAAAGGATTGAACTTCATGCACCGCCACCTGGGTAAATGGGAAATGGCCGATTATACGGCTTGGGTAAAATGGTTGAGGGAAAAACCTTTCGTCGATCCGGATCGGATCGGCATCACCGGCGGCAGTTACGGCGGCTATATCACCGCTTTCGCCTTAACCTACGGCTCCGATTATTTCCAATACGGCATCGCCAATTTCGGCGTGATGGATTGGGCGCTGTACGATTCTCATTATACCGAGCGCTATATGGACAGTCCGGCCGACAATCCGGAAGGGTACGCCTTCAATTCCGTCATGACCCATGCCGCCGATTATAAGGGAGGGAAAAATGCCATGCTGCGCATCGTGCACGGGACGATGGATGATAACGTGCATATGCAGAACAGTATTCAACTGATCGATACCTTGCAGAATCTCGACAAACCGTTCGAATTTATGCTTTATCCCGGCGAACGACACGGTTGGCGCGGGCCGAAAGCCGTTCATCTCAAACACGAGAATTACCGGTTCTGGTATAACTATCTGCTGGGGAAAGAGGTTCCGGCTATTTTGCTGGAAAATTGAAAAACGAGAAGTATTTGAAAGAAAATTCGATGCTGAAAAAGACGAATAAAAAATAAAGGAAAGCAAGTCTTTTTCCCCTCTGGCATGAAAAACGCCCCTGAAAGTTAACAAAACAACTTTTAGGGGCGTTTCCTATCCTGCCGGAGCGTTTTCCACTTTCCCGCGCAATCCGTTTCCCTCTATTTATCTGGTAAAACTACAACCAGCCAGCCGTCAAATCTGTTATGTTTACAATTCAACCTAGTATAAAAAAGAGCTTTGGGAAGGATAAAAGAAGAGCCGTACAGGCCCGAACTACCTCTTTTCCGTAAAGTTCCTTGGTTTTTATGTCCGCGTGATTTTAATTATCAGAGGAAGTAACCGGTAAGCCTCTGACAAAAAAGCTTGAAAAAGAAACATAGTACCTAAAGATTTGAATTTCTTATGGATAAAATAGCATTAATTGGAAATTTTCCACCTCGCAAATGTGGAATCGCCACTTTTATGAACGATTTGAATAACGGCATTCGAACCAACGGAGTCATTACCTCCGTGGTGGCTATGAACGACGGCATTCATAAATATATTTATCCCGGCGAGGTACAATGCGAGATAGAACAAAACGAAATCACTTCTTACATCCGGGCCGCTGATTATTTGAATACCCACCAGTTTGATGCGGCTATCTTACAACATGAATTCGGCATTTACGGAGGCCCCGACGGCCGGCATGTGGTGCAATTGCTCAAACGTTTGCAAATGCCGGTCGTCACCACCTTGCACACCATCCTCGATGAGCCTAGCGAAGGCCAGCGCATGGTGGTAAACGAACTGGCCGGTTTGTCCAGCAAACTCATCAGTATTTCCCAAAAAGGCATTCAGATTTTACACGACGCCTATGGCATTCCTTCTACCAAATGCGCCCATATACACCATGGCGTGCATCCCACGGGGCGGGAAGGGGTGGAAGAACTCCGGCAACAGCTCGGTTTGAAAGATAAAAAAATACTCCTTACGTTCGGACTTTTATCCCGCAACAAATCGATAGAAGTGGTGATAAACGCCTTGCCCGAGGTTGTAGCCAAACATCCGGACGTGGTATATATTATTCTGGGCGCTACGCATCCGCATGTCGTGAAGCAGGAAGGAGAGGCCTACCGACATTTGCTTATCCGGCTGGTGAGCCAACTCAAACTCGAACGGCACGTCCTTTTTATCGACCATTTTGTGAGCAATGAAAAATTATTGCGATTTCTGAGCTTATGCGATATTTATGTAATCCCTTATCTGGGCCGGAAACAAATTTCGTCGGGTACGCTGATTTATGCGATGGGAGCCGGCAAACCGGTTATTTCCACTCCTTTCTGGTATGCCGAAGAAATGCTGGCCGAAGGCCGGGGGCTTTTGTTCGACTTTAACGACTCCGGGCAATTGAGTGAGAAGATTATCCGGCTGCTCGATAACGAAACCGAACGGAAAAACATCGCCCACAACGCTTTTGCTTTGGCCGGGCAGTGTTATTGGACGAACATCGGCAAACGCTATACGGAATTGCTTCAGAAGGTAGGCAGAGATAGGGCTTCCGATGCGTCGTCAAGGCGTTTCGCCGGCGACAGACGGCCGGCTGTCGCGCTGCCTGCTATCGACCTGGCCCAGATCCGTCGCTTAACGGATTGTACGGGCATCTTGCAACATGCCCGCTATACCGTTCCCGACCGTACGCACGGGTATTGTATCGACGATAATGCGCGGGCGCTGATGCTCTGCGTAATGCTGCAAAACGAGATGGAAGATAAAGAGGAACTGCACAGGTTGGCCAGCATTTATCTTTCTTTTATCGATTATGCTTACAATCCGGTGAACGGGAAGTTCCGCAATTTCATGTCGTACGAGAGGCATTGGAAAGAGGAAGAAGGCTCGGAGGATAGCATCGGCCGTACACTCTGGGCTTTGGGGTATACCACGGCGTATACGCATGTGAGCAACTTTTACCATCATGCCAATTATTTGTTCCATAAAGGCTTGGAAAGTGCGGATTGCATTTCCCATCCCCGGGCGCTGGCTTATCTTATTCTGGGGTTGGCTTATCACGTGGGCATACACCGGGAAGAATGGATGATGCGGTTGCTCGAAAAGAAAGCCGGGCAACTCTCGGCTTTTTTCGACCGGACGATCGACCGGGAATGGGTATGGTTTGAGAACCGCGTGACCTATGCGAATTGCCGCGTACCCGAGGCGTTGATGGTAGCGGGGGTTGTGCTCGAAAAGAAAGAATGGGTGGACAGGGGGAAGAAAATACTCGATTGGCTGATTGAATCGCAGTTTGAAAATGCGGTTTTCTGTCCGGTCGGGAATGCCGGCTGGATGACGCCCGAAGGGAAAGCTACTTTCGATCAGCAGCCTATCGAAGCATATTGTATGATCGATGCCTGCCTGCGGGCGGAAAAACAGGTGCATGACGGCCGGTATGCCGAGTATGCCTTGAAAGCGTTCGGCTGGTTTACGGGCCGGAATGTTTGTTCGTCGTTGTTATACGATCGTTCCAGTTGCGGCTGCCGCGACGGCTTGCATGCGGAAGGGGCGAATCTGAATCAAGGCGCCGAATCCAATTTGTCGTGGCTGATGTCGTTGTTGAAAATATCCTGGTATCTGAGGAATAAAAATAAATAAGCCTATGATTACGATTAAAAAACTTCCCATACGGATCACGCCTTCGCCTAGCCGGACGCTGATCCGGCCCTTTGTGCCCGGTAATGCGGCGCAGGTGGATCATATTCTATTCCGGATTTTCTCGGTAGGGCCTGCCGAGCGGCACGAAATACTGAGCCATATCTACGATCGGATCGATATTCCTCCGCATATCCTGAAGTCGATCTTGCTCAAGCATTTCGATATAATCCGTCATCGTATCCCTACGAATATGGAGATAAGCGAGGAACAACGGGAATTTATCGGAGCTTATTTCACGCAGCAGTATGCGCTGGAATCGACGGCGGTGTTTAATCCTTCCATCGTGCCTCATCCGGTGCAGGACAAACCGGGGACGACAAAATTCATCATGAGCTTGCGGGCGCTGGGAGAAGGCCATATTTCTTCCATTATTTTTATGGAGGGCGAGGTGGATGCTACATTTAATGTCTCGCTTTATCCCAATTCTCCGATTATTTACGAACCGGAGCGAAAATCGCATGTGTATGAGAAAAAATTGTTTATGAAGAGTTTGAACGAGTTGGGAATCGTCTCCGAGCTTAATCAGTCTATTTTCGACGATTTGTCCGATCATTTTACACTCGGCCAGTTGGAACAGGCCTGCAATAAAGTACGGAATACGAATGTGACGATTCATAAGACGGCGCTCGAAAACTCGCTGAATAATATCCGGATGTTGGCCTTGTCTAATTTTACGCTCACTTTTGCCACGGAGGATGTGACGGAAATGGCGATTTATCCTTCTTCTCCCTCGCAAAGTAACGGCTTGGAAGATGCGCGTTTTATCCAGTTTACGGAGGAAGACGGCAGTAAGCGGTATTACGCTACCTTCACAGCTTACGACGGCCGCACGGTGATGCCGGAGATGCTGGAAACTACGGATTTCAAAGAATTTAAAATCTACACCCTCAACGGGCCGGCCGCCAAAAACAAAGGAATGGCTCTTTTTCCGCGCCGGATAAACGGGTTGTATATGATGTTAGGCCGGCAGGACAACGAATCGCTTTACGTGATGGCCTCCGATAATCCTTATTTCTGGTACGATCATCATCCTTTGCTCAAACCTACGTACGAGTGGGAGTTTATTCAGATCGGCAACTGTAGTTCGCCCATCGAGATAGAGGAGGGGTGGCTGGTCGTCACGCATGGCGTAGGGCCGGTAAGGAGCTATTCGCTGGGAGCCATCTTGCTCGATAAAGACGATCCCCGGCACGTGATCGGCCGGTTGAAGGAACCCTTGCTGGCTCCCACGAAAGAAGAGCGTTTCGGCTATGTGCCCAATGTATTGTATACCTGCGGGGCGATGGCTATCGGGCGTACGCTGGTGTTGCCGTATGCCATCGGAGATGTGGTGACTACCTTAGGACTGGTGAGCATCGACGATCTGGTGAACCGGATGAGGCAGTAGGGGAGCTAAAAGAGAGGAGTCGGACGATAAAAGCGCCGGATAGAAAATAAAGACAGGAGAACGAGGTTTTTCCGAAATCTTTGCTATCTTTGCCCTATGCTTTGTTCCGGTTTCGCTTTCTGCGTTGCCGGATTAAAAGGGAACCGGGTGGGAATCCCGGACAGTCCCGCTGCTGTAAGCTTCATAAAAAGGTAGAGCATTCAATTGCCACTGACCGGAAAGCAGACAGAGACGGCCAAGGAACGGAAAAGAGGCGTAGAGGCCCTGTTCCGGATACCGGCCGGTCGAAATCGGCCCTGGGTTGGGAAGGCGCTTTAGCCGGAAGTAAGTCAGAAGACCTGCAAAGCATGGGATTTCGACGGCTTCGAGGAAAGGCCGGAAGAGAATAATGAAAGGGACGTCATGCCCTTTTACATTCCTTTTCTACTCTTTCTGTTTCTTTATTTTCAGCCCGCAACGAATCCCCTTTTTGTATTTGCTTTAATTATTTTGCCATAATAATTAGGAAAAGAAGCGCATACTGGCCTGCGGGATGAGCGCCGCATAAAGTATGTGCTTTCCTTTATTTTCCCAACTTCCCCCTCTCTTTTCAATTTTTACAGTATTGTGCAACCTTGCCATTCAAAAAAACTATCGGTATCGGCCATCCCCACAGAAAGCGGAGCTTTCTCGAAAGGCCATAAGCGAAAGGGCGTAAAGCGTAGGGTAAATTCTGAGCGCCCGGAGCGGCCCTTGTCCCAGGCGTAGCGAGTTTGGGCCGTGACAGTTCAGAATTTGCCCGGAGTAGCCCTGGAGGTTCAGGCCTTGATTTTTTGTTACTTTTGGATCAAGCCAAAAGTAAGATACCGA
>DBFJSK010000437.1:0-4158 GCA_048403675.1 Tannerellaceae bacterium
TTTTTCTCGAAATACAGACGCCTGCTGAGGAATCTTTATTCTTTTTTGAAGAAAGAAGATCTCCGGAAAATGAAAACTTTGCTCAGCCGCATCGTGGCCCTGGATTGTTACGGGCGCGACAAAAACGGCATCAACGGGCTGCTGCGTCATATCGACACGGCGCTGATTGCGACCGAAGAAATCGGCTTAAAACGTACTTCGGTGATCGCCTTGCTGCTTTACCGCCCGGTATTGAAAGGGGCTTTGACGCTCGACGAGGTGGAGACGACTTTCGATGCGGATGTCAGTCTGATTATCCGGCGACTGCTGAAAACGTCGGATTTGTATGCCCGGAACACGGCCGTGAATTCGGAGAATTTCCACCATTTGCTTTTTTCGTTTGCAGAAGACGTACGGGTGATTCTTATCATGATTGCCGACCGGCTCTGCTTGATGCGTCTGGGTAAGCAGCTACAGGAAGACGACCGGATTCGACTGGCTACCGAAGCTTCTTATTTGTACGCTCCGCTGGCGCACCGGTTGGGGTTGTATAAAATCAAAAGTGAGCTGGAAGACCTTTCGCTTAAATATACCGATCGCAAGCAATATGATTTCATCAAGCAGAAGCTGAACGAAACCAAACGTTCGCGCGACGCTTATATCTCCCGGTTTATCGCCCCCATCCGCGAAAAGCTTGAGGCGGCGGCTTTACAGTTCGATATTAAAGGGCGTACCAAATCGATCCACTCGATCAATAATAAGTTGAAAAAACAAAAGATCGATTTCGAAGGTATTTACGATTTGTTCGCCATCCGGATCGTACTCGATACGCCGTTGGAAAAAGAGCGTTCGGAATGCTGGCAGGTTTATTCGATCGTGACCGATATGTATCAACCGAATCCGAAGCGGCTGAAAGACTGGATTTCGATCCCGAAAACCAACGGGTACGAGAGCTTACATATTACCGTGATGGGGCCTGAAAGCAAATGGGTGGAGGTACAGATCCGTACGCGGCGGATGGACGAAATTGCCGAACGGGGGCTGGCGGCGCATTGGAAATATAAGGGGGTGAAGGCTGAAACCGGCCTCGACGAATTTCTCAATACCGTACGGGCGGCCCTGGAAGCGAAAGACAATAATCCGCTCGATTTGATGCAGGATTTCAAGATGGATCTGTACAAAGATGAAATCTATGTATTCACGCCGACCGGCGAATTGATTAAGTTAGCGAAAGGAGCGACGGTGCTTGACTTCGCTTTTTCCATCCATACCAAACTGGGTAGCAAATGCGTTTCGGCCAAGGTGAACAACAAGAATGTACCAATCAAGCATGTGTTGTCGAACGGGGACACGGTATCGGTTGTGACCTCGCCTACGCAGACGCCCAAACGCGACTGGTTGAATTTCGTGGTGACCTCGAAAGCGCGGGTAAAGATCAAACAGGCGCTTCGGGAAGAAACGGCTAAAGCGGCGGATTTTGCGAAGGAGATGTTGCAACGCCGGTTCAAAAACCGGAAGATCGAGCAGGATGAGGCGATCTTGATGCGGTATATCAAGAAGAAAGGGTATAAGACGGTTACTGATTTTTACCTCGATTTGGCGGAAGAAAGGTTGGATGCGAATAATGTGATCGACGAATACCTGGAATTGGCGCGTAAGGAGACGGAAGGAAGCGACCGGCCGGAAGTGAGAAGTGCGGAAACGTTCGTCACCACGACGGAAGTGGAAGAGATTTCGACGAATAAAGATGTGTTGGTGATTGATAAGAACCTGACCGGGATCGAATATAAACTGGCCAAGTGTTGTAACCCGATCTATGGCGATGAGGTGTTCGGGTTTGTCTCGACGCAGGGGATTAAAATTCACCGGATGGATTGTCCGAATGCGCCGGAGATGTTTAGCCGGTTCGGTTATCGTATCATCCGGGCCAAATGGAGTGGTAAGGGGGATAACGGATATATCGTTACTTTACGGGTGGTAGGCCGCGATGATATTGCCATCGTCACGAATATTACGTCGGTGATCGGGAAAGAGAGTGGGGTGGTGCTTCGTTCGCTGCAAATCGATTCGGTGGACGGTTTGTTTCAAGGGAATTTTACGGTGATGGTACGTGATACGACGTCATTGAATATGCTCACTAAAAAGATTAAAACGGTAAAAGGGGTGAAGAATGTGGAACGCTTGAATTCCTGAGGGATGTTGTCTGGCAGAGGGAAAGTCGGTCACTCGGATGATTCCGGCGGATGTTTCGGGGCCTGGGTTCGAAAGGGATGGAACCGAGGTTTTTTTCCGAAATATCCGCCGGCGTTTTTTTGTTTTTTGCCGTGGGGCTGTAAATAAAACCGGCTGGTCAAAAAGCCCTGGGGAGAAATTCGATGGATGGAGAAAAGTTTGCGAAAGACTTTTCTTTTTTTCTTAGTGGCCGGATGTTTTCAACGGTTGCAAGCCCATCTTGGCTGCGCGGTCGAGCATAAAGTTGCGGGCGGCTTCGTATTCGTTGGGAATCACTCCGTCGAGGATGGCGTTTTTGATGGCTTCTTTTAATACGCCGACCGGCCGGGATGGCGTCAGCCCGAATGTTTCCATGATTTCTTCTCCTGAGACGGGCGGCTGGAAATTACGTACCCGGTCTTTCTCTTCGATCTCAGCCAGCTTTTCGCGTACCCGACGGAAATTGTTCAAAAAACGACGGACTTTGTCGGGATTTTTACTGGTAATATCGGCTTCGCATAGTTTCATCAAATCGTCGACGTCGTCACCGGCATCAAAGAGTAGGCGGCGGATGGCCGAATCGGTTACTTCGTCGTCGGCCAGGACTATCGGACGCATGTGCAGGCTTACCATTTTTTGCACATATTTCATCTTTTCGTTCATGGGGAGCTTCATCTTTCGGAAGATTCCCGGGATCATCTTTTCGCCGATAAAATTATGGTTATGGAAAGTCCAGCCCAGGCGCGGATCGAAACGTTTGGTGGCGGGTTTGGCTATATCATGGAAAAGGGCGCTCCAGCGAAGCCAGAGGTTGTCGGTGGTTCGGCTGAGCCTGTCGAGTACCATTAAGGTATGGGCGAAATTGTCTTTATGTCCGATTCCTTCTTTCGTCTCGATTCCTTTTAAGGCTACCAATTCGGGGAAAATAAGGGATAATAGTCCGCATTTGTCCAGGAGTTCGAACCCAATGGAGGGTTTGGGGGAGAGCACGATTTTGTTTAATTCGTCGACGATGCGTTCTTTCGAGATAATGGAGATTCTTTCTTTGTTGCGTTCGATGGCGACAAAGGTGTCCGGGTCGATAAAGAAGCCTAGTTGCGAGGCGAAACGTATGGCGCGCATCATGCGGAGCGGATCGTCGCTAAAGGTGATGTCCGGATCGAGGGGGGTGCGGATGGTGAGATCTTCCATATCTTCGAGGCCGCCGAAGGGATCGACTAACTGGCCGTAGCGCGCGCGGTTCAGGCAGAGGGCTAAGGCGTTGATGGTAAAGTCGCGGCGGTTCTGATCGTCTTCTAAAGTTCCGTCTTCCACGATCGGTTTACGGCTGTCGTGGCTGTAGGATTCGCGGCGTGCTCCGACAAATTCGATTTCCAAATCGCCGGCTTTTACTTGGGCGGTGCCGAAATTTTTAAAGACGGACAGGTGGGCGTGGCGTCCTAGCTTGGCTGCTACGGCTTTGGCTAGCTCAATACCGCTGCCCACGGCTACCACATCAATGTCTTTGGAGGGACGGTTCAGGAATATATCTCGTACATAGCCTCCGATTACATAGGCTTCTACTCCTAATTCGTCGGCCGCTTCCGACACCAGGTGAAAGGGTTTGGCTGCCAGATGGCGCCGTATTTCTTCTTCGTCGATATACATAGTATTATTTTTGATGGGATCGGGCTAAGGGGAGGGTTCTTCTCTTGTCTTACGAGCCTGTATCCGATCCGATAAAGGGACAAAGATAGTGTAATTTGAGTATAGTGGCAAGAAAAGTTGTGTATGCGGAAGCATAGGCTATCTTTGTTTTTTGGCAAATAAATGAAAAGTATGAAAAAGTTGACAGATAGGTGGAACAAGGGAGACATGATTTGCTTTCATTTTAGTACCTTTGTCCTATAGGAAACAGTTAAAGGCACTTTCTACGATATACTTGCCTGTTGTGATTTGCTTTCATTTTAGTACCTTTGTCCTATAGGA
>DBFJSK010000438.1:0-3865 GCA_048403675.1 Tannerellaceae bacterium
AAAGCGTTGCGCAGTATTTCCAATGACGATATGAAAAAAGGAGAGGAGTAGCATCCCGGCATCCCCGCTACCTGGAATACGCCTTTTTAAACCGCGTATTCCAGGTAAAAAAGAAAAACTTCCAAAACCGAAGCTCCCGTTTATTCCGGAGGGGGGATAAACGGGAGCAAGCGATATTCGGAAACTTTTCTTCCCTGCATTATTTACGCAAAATGAAATGAATAAAGAACCATCCTCCGAACACCTGCAACAACATTCCGGGCAATCCGATCCGGAAATCTTGTAAGGCGACGAAGAGATTTCCTACCATCACCCATTCTGCCAGGGTACCGACCACCTGATAGGTTAGTACCACGGCCGCCAGTAACTCCAGGGATACCTTCCGGAACCGTGTGGCGGCCATACCGGCCGTCATGGCAAGCACAACGGATTTTAGAAGGATAGCCGGAAGTACCGCCACAGCCGGCATCCCGAACAAGGCTGCGTTTACCAGCGGAGAAGCCAGGGCGGTTGCCAATCCTACCTTCCAGCCATACTTATAAGCGCCCACCAGCGTGAAGAAATAGATAGGGAGCCAGCGTATGCCGCCTTGGGGAATGAGGTGGCAGAGTTGGGGCAACAGGATGTTGCCCGCTATGAATAGCGTAGCCGCCAGATAGGTTTTCGCGTGGGTATAGTCCCACGCATAGAGTTTTACAGTTGTCGTTTGCATGTTTCCCGTTATTTTATCGTATTCGTTTGATTCGTCCTGTTTCCTTTCATAAATTCCTTAATTTCCGCCACGCATTCCTCAGCCGTCCGGCAGGGGTGACATTTGATTTCCAACGGACACCAGCCTGTCCGGCTACGGTTAATGATATGCGGTACTTGCTCGCCGTACGTCACCGGAATGCCCGCTTGTTTGAATAGTTCACAGGCAGGGACGCTTATCACGTCGGCATAGACTTCCCCGACTTGGCTTACCACCAATAATGCCGCGGCGGCTTTTCCGATTACTTTATCTGCGACAACGGCATGGCATAAAAAGCCGGCCTCTTCCGTCAGCAACCGATAAAGATCGGCTACACCGCGGCCGGAGAAGGAGCGGATACCGCCTTTATCTACCACCAAAGAGTGATGGCCGGCATGGAGGCATTCGATTAACTCGTTTTTTAGCATAGAGAATATCCTTTAAAAAAATCCTTAAAAAGCCCGTTCCTGTTTCAGATCTTCCACGAATTTATCGATACGCTGCATTTCCTTCGGTATATCGATACCCTGCGGACAATGCGGATTACATTGGTTGCACCCGATGCAATGATTAGCTTGCCTCAACCGCGGAACCGAGCGATCGTACCCGATCAGAAAGGCCTGTCTGGCTTTCCGGTAAGAAGCGTCCTTAGACGACGAAGGCATATTCCCTTCATTGATGCACTTGTTGAAATGCAACAGGATACCCGGAATATCCAGCCCGTACGGACACGGCATGCAATACTTACAGTCATTACAAGGAATGGTCGGATAGCGCAGGAGCGCCTGGGCCGTCTCTTCCAGGAACAGTTTGTCCTCTTCCGTAAGCGGGATAAGCGGAGAATACGTATGTAGATTATCCAGCAAATGTTCCCTGTAGGTCATTCCGCTCAGCACGGTTAAAACGCCCGGGAACGAACCGGCAAAACGGAAGGCCCACGAAGCCACACTGGCCTCGGGCTGCCGCTGGCGCAGTTTGGCGGCGATATGATCGTGTACGTTCGACAGCCGGCCCCCCAGCAAAGGCTCCATGATAATAGCCGGAATCCCCCTTTTTTCCAGTTCGCCGTATAAATATTCCGCATCCGTATTCCGTGCATTGACCTCCTTGGCATGTTTCCAATCTACATAGTTGAGCTGGATCTGTACGAAATCCCACCGTATCGTATCCTGTAAGGAAAGCAAATAGTCGAATACCCGGATGTCTCCGTGATACGAGAACCCCAAATTCCGGATACGTCCCGCTTTGCGTTCTTCCAACAGGAAGTTCAGTATACCGTTATCCTCGTACCGGGCCTTATATTCCTTCATGCCATCGCTACCCATACCGATGCCGTGCAGCAAATAATAATCGATATAATCTACCTGCAACTCCTCCATCGAATGACGGTACATGGCTAACGACGCCTCGCGGCTCCAGGTAGAGGGCGCAAAATTGGAAAGTTTGGTTGCGATGAAATACTGGTTGCGCGGATAGCGGCTCAATGCTATACCTGTCGCCTTCTCCGAACGCCCCTTACAGTAAGCGGGCGACGTATCGAAATAGTTCACCCCTTGCGCCAGCGCATACTCCACCAATTCATTAACAGTCTCCTGATCGATCTCATCATCCTTGTCGGGGTCGCTAGTATTCTTAATGGTCGGCCAGCGCATGCATCCGTATCCCAGAATCGAAACCTTGTCTGCGTTCGTGGGATGGGTACGGTATGTCATTTGCCCGGCGCTCATTTCTCCTTTACCTCTTTGTCCAGCCGTCGTGCCGCAGGTTTTCCATTCGCACCCCGTCAAAGCGAGGGTAGAGGTAGCTGCACCCAGGCCGAGCTTTCTGAGGAATCCCCGCCGATCTATTTCTTTTTTCTTCTTTCCTTCTTCCATAACGTTTTCCTTTAAATTATTCTGTGATTCGCGTGCCCTTCCACATAGATGGCGCTAAACGGCCGGGACGGGCAAAGATGTTCGCACGCCCCGCATCCGATACAACGTTCTACATTGACCGCCGGAATCTTGGGCGAATCCTGCCGTCCGGCATCCGACGGAACCATCGTGATAGCCTGCGTCGGACAATGACGGGCGCAGTTGCCGCATTCCATCCCGTCGGTAAGCGGTACGCAGTTCTCTTTCACCCATACGGCATGACCTACCTGAATAGCCGACTTCTCGTCCGCAGTAATTTTCAAGATCGCCCCCGTGGGACACACTTCCGAACATTTCACGCATTCCGGCCGGCAATACCCGCGTTCGTATGAGGCTTCAGGCTGCATCAGCGTCGCCAGGCCGTGAGAGGGCCTGAGTACCTGGTTGGGGCAAACCGTCATACAAAGTTGGCAACCGGTACAATGATTCGCCATATGGCGCAAACTTTGCGCGCCCGGCGGTACGATAGGCGTTTGCCGATCCGGTTTTTTTTTATCCAAAATAACGGCCAAACCCCCGTCCACTTTTTTCTCCTGAGCCTTTACTGTAGCTGCAGCAGCTAAAAGCCCGAGTCCCGTCAAAAAAGAACGGCGCGGCGTTCCGGCCTTTTCCCCGGATTGTCCGGCAGGAGAAACGCCATCCGACTCCGACGAACTTTTCTTTCCCCTTCTTTCTAAATGAATTGCTTGCTGGCGACAGGCATCGATACAGTCCATGCAGCCCACACAACGGGAATAATCGATCTGATGCCGGCTTCCGTCAATGCAAGCCGCCTTGCACTGGCGCGAACACAATCCGCAACCGTTACATTTATCCGTTTGGATAACCGGCCGCCAGAGGGCATAACGGGAAAGGCATCCCAAAACGGTTCCTACCGGACAAATCGTATTGCAATAGGTACGCCCGTTGCGCCAGGCCAGTACGCTCACGATCCCGAAAGTAAGGGCCGCCACCAAGAAGGTCGGAAGGCTTTTCAGCCATATATCCGTTTCATAAAAGGCATAACTATCAGCCCTTTCCGCCAGATAGGCCAGCAGATTATTGCCCCCTTGCCAGAGCGGGGCAAAAAGATACTGGGCCATCCGTCCGTAGGCACTATACGGAGCCAATAAGGCCGCCAACGACCCGACACCGGCCACCAGCGCCAGTATAAAAAGCGCCAGCACCCCATACCGTACGCCCGATTTGGCCGGCGAATAGGAAAAACGGTACTTTTTCTTCT
>DBFJSK010000439.1:0-4711 GCA_048403675.1 Tannerellaceae bacterium
CTTGTACCGGGTCTGGGTACAGAAATGAAAGCTAAGCAATTGAATAGTCAATTACTTAGCTTTTTTTGTCTAATTCCCCTCAGCTTTTCGGCTCCATGAACCCTTGCATTTCGGTATGATCCCTGATCCGTTATCCCTTGAATTTCCGATTTTTTGCTATTTGTTTGGAGTTCTGATTTTATTGACGGAAATTTGCAGGATAAAGGAAAACAAATTCGTTCATGCGCTGATTTTTCATATCATCCGAAAAATCCGTCTGATTTTTTGCACTGTTTACCCGGACGCCGGAAACTCCGGCAATGAAAGGGAAAACATTTCCGGATCCCTCAATTTCCCAATTTAAAAGAAGGATAGCATGTTATCTACAAATCTGAACTTAAACGAGTTATTAACCGGTTTTTACGAAATGGCCGATTCAGTCTGGCTCATCACCTTGAACAACGGTGCCCTTAATGTCGTGCGCGACTCCATGAACCCGGAAGGAGAAGGCAAACAATTGGATTATAACCGGGTAAGTGAAACCTATATGCAGGAATATGTCTATCCGGCCGATTTAAGGAAGTGGGAAACAAATCTTTCTTTACCAGCACTTCGGGAAATGGCTGCTTCCGGCCGGCGGAAAAACAAATTTGATATGCGTTTTTCCAATAAGCGATTCGGTTTCGATTGGCACGAAACATTCGTTCATATCCTGACCGACGAGAAAGGCCGTCCCGATCGGGTACTTCTTATCAGCCGCAACGTGAATGATTACCGGAAATCCCAATTTGTAGAAACCGCCGTGCAAACGGAATACGATTACGTAGTTTACATCGAGGCAGACACCAACAGCTATATCATGTATACCTCCAATGATGAAAGCGGAACGCCCGTTCCCCCTGTGGCGAGTAATGATTACGAACGTGAAGTTATTGAATTTCACCGTTTGTATGTGCCGCAAGAAGAACAGGCCCGGTTGACCGATAAATTGAGGATACGCAGCGTGATGGCAGCCTTGGAAAACACGTCCGAATATATCTTATTCTGCAAAGTTATGGAGAATGGCGTTTACCGCGACAAAAAGTTACGGTTCAGCTATTTCGACAGAAAGAAAAAGATTCTGCTCCTGACCCGTACCGATATTATGGAAGTAAGAGAAGAGGAACGGCAGAAACAACTCTTGCAAGATGCCTTGCAATCCATGCAGGTGGCGAACCAGGCAAAATCGGATTTCCTCTCCCGCATGAGCCATGATATCCGAACCCCTATGAATGCTATTATCGGGATGACGGCCATCGCTGGGATGCACCTGAACGACAGTGAATATGTGGCCAATTGTTTGAGAAAAATCACCACATCGTCCAAATTGTTATTGGGTTTGATAAACGAGGTGCTGGATATGTCGAAAATAGAAAGCGGCCGTATCCTGCTTTCTTCGGAAGAGTTTTCGCTGGGCGAGTTATTGCAAAGCGTCGTCTCGATGATCCAAACTTCCGTCAACCAAAAACACCACGATTTGCAAATCCACCTGCATCAAATCAAACACGAAAAACTCATCGGCGACGTACAACGTATACAGCAGGTTTTATTGAATCTGATGACCAACGCGATCAAATACACGCAGGAAAACGGAAAAATCACACTCGATGTGAAAGAACTCGCGGCTACAAACACGGAATACGGCGTATTTGAAATTGTCGTCACCGACAACGGCATGGGAATAAAACCGGAATTTATCGAGAAAATATTCGATCCTTTCGAACGCGCCGAAGATGCCCTGATCCGCAATATCCAAGGCTCAGGCTTAGGAATGGCCATCAGCCGCAATATTGCCCGGATGATGAATGGCGAAATCCGGGTGAAGAGTGTATACGGCGAAGGTTCGGTATTCACCTTTACCATGCAAGTAAAATTGCGAGAACAAGAAGCATTCGATGCCGAACGATTGAAAGATTTGCCGGTACTGGTTGTGGACGACGATGAAATATCTTGCGAAAATGCTTGTCTTTGCATCAATGAAATCGGCATGAAAAGCGAATACGTCCTTTCGGGCGAAGAAGCGGTACAGAGAGTAAGGCTTGCGCATGACAGCGCCGAGGATTTTTTTGCAGTTATTCTCGATCTGGTCATGCCCGGAATAGACGGCATCGAAACCGCGGCCCTTATCCGGAAATATGTCGGGCCGGATGTGCCGATCATTATCCTTTCGGCCTATGACTTTCAACCCTACGAAGCGGAAGCACGGCAAGTCGGCATTGACGGCTTTATCAGCAAACCTTTGATGAAATCGCAATTATATTATTTGTTCAAAAGTTTCGCCTACAAGGAGAAAGTTGACGAAAAAAACGAGGCAAAAGAGAAAAACCCGCTAGGCGACTGTAAGAATAAGCGTATCCTGCTGGTGGAAGATAATGAAATGAACCAGGAAATCGCCTCTATATTGCTCGAAAAAACAGGAGCAGTGATCGATCTCGCCAGCAATGGCCAAATTGCTTTAGAGAAAGTACAAACGTCCGCCCCCGGCTATTACGATTTGATATTTATGGACATCCAGATGCCGGTGATGAACGGATACGATGCTACCCGCGCTATCCGCGCGCTCAGCCGTACGGATATGAAAGAACTGCCGATTATCGCCATGTCGGCCAACGCCTTCAATGAAGATATTCAGCTCAGTCTCGAATCCGGTATGAACGGGCACTTAGCCAAACCGATCGACCTGACAAAAGTACGGGAAGTATTGGAAAAATGGCTATAACTACCGTCGCCCCACCGGGTGGCTGAGTTTCTCTTTCAGGGCCCGGGGGGGACGTTCCTCCTTTCTTAGAAAAGAAGGAAACCGCGAACTCCTTATTTGATAGTTTTTGCCGGCTGTCCGTGTATCCAGGTTAATTTGTGCCAGAGGCTTTCCAGAGGCCCTTGCTTATGCCGTTTCAGCCACCTTTTGCAGCATGCTACTTGCAGCAGGAAAAAGGCGAAACCGATGCAGAGGCTAAGCGCATAACCGGCGTGCGGGGCCAGATAGAGTCCGAAAGGAAAATAAATCAGCGCGCCCGCAATCGATTGCGAAATATAATTCGTCAAACTCATCTTTCCGTAAAAACGCAGGTCGGTTACGTGACGACGGAACCTTTCTTGGGTATATAAAAGTACGAACGAAGCTATCAACACGAAGGTGAAAGCGAGTTTCTGCCACATGTCGAGCACAACGCCCAGGGTTTGCCGGCTAATTTCACTTGCCCCGTTGTCCATATATTCCACTTTCAACTGATAAAGGGGGCCGAAAAGAATGCCGGAGACAATCAACGCTTTTACCCAGAAACGAGTATGCGGTTCGGAAGTGACGAACAGACCCTTTCGTCCGATCAGCAGTCCCAACATGAACAAACCGGCTGTCTGAATAGAACGACCGGCTCCGACGGCCCACAGAAAACTGGCTTTTTGCCCGAGTGTAATATTTTTCCACACGAAATAGGGAAAGTCCCCTTCTTTCGTATAGGCAGCTACTTCGGTATACATGGAGCCTACGCCCAAGTCGGGCAGGGTATGGCCCGGCTGAATGACCGAGGCGATGTAATGATACCATTCTACAGGTTGCGCAAGCAACAGAATAGCGGTACATAAAATGGCTTTATCGCTCCATTTGCGCACGATGAAGAGCACGATACCTACCACCGAAAAGAGCAACAACACGTCGCCGGCCGGGAAAAACGCAGCATTGAGGGTGGCAAAGCCGGCTAAAAGCAACAGACGCCATAAGAAACGGTATCCGAAATCCTTGCCTGCACGGGCCTGGTTGGTATATTGAATATAGAAGGTGAACCCGAACAAGAGAGCGAAAATGGCATACGCTTTTCCGGCAAAAAGAGAGAAGGTGAGGCTGAAAAGAACTTCGTTCAGTGCGTTCAGCCAACCGGGTTGGGTGGCGGCATCGGGATAGACCGGAAAGATGAAATGTTCGAGATTATGTACTAAAAGTATGGCCATAACAGCGAAACCTCTCAGTGCATCGATTACTTCGATACGGGGTGTTTTCAGGGGTGCAGTGTTTTGCATGGGAATCATCGAATTGAGTGAAACAGCCAGTTTGTCGAATCGTATGCCGGCTGTTTTAATGGCTGTGTTTGTTCCTAATTTCTTTAAAAAAGCGAGACAAAGGTAAATATTTTTCTCCGTGGGCGAGCAATGAGTCAGCTTCTTTTCTTTTTCCGGCAGGTAAATAGGAAGGAAAATCGCATTTCCGGCTTTTTAGCGTTGGGCGGACATAGCAGGCGTTAGCAATCGACGCATTTTAGAGATCGTCGCGCGAGAGAAGCAAAACGGCAGACGTCCTTTCCCATTGAATGAGCGTTTTTTTCTGGTGATGGATTTGTACGGAAAAAATCGGCGTATAGTCGTCCATCATATCGGCGTATATCATTTCATCCAGATAGGCTTCCGAACCGCCGTGGGGCGTGGCCAGAATGAAAGCCCGTTCATCGGGCGGCAGGCATACTTTTTTAGTCCAGTTTTTTTGGGTAGTGGTGGTGGTGATTAATCCGTTCACGTCGCGGTAGGTAATCGAAATTTCATACGGATTGATCGAAGAACGGGTTACTTTATAGGTTACGCAAAAAGGACATTCTTTACTATGCGAACAGGCCCCCAGAAGAAACAGCAGGCAACAGACGGATATTATTTTACTTATCTTTTTCATTCGAAAAGCGATTATATTGCAAATTAAAGAAAATAT
>DBFJSK010000440.1:0-2467 GCA_048403675.1 Tannerellaceae bacterium
ACATAACTTTATTATTGACAATGCTCCGTTTTTTAACCTACACTTCCTTCCAGTGAAATCGTCAGCAACTTCTGCGCCTCGACTGCAAACTCCATCGGAAGCTTGTTCATCACCTCGCGCGCATATCCGTTGACGATCAGTCCTACCGCCTCTTCCACCGAAATACCGCGTTGCTGGCAATAGAAAAGCTGTTCTTCGCTGATTTTGCTGGTCGTCGCTTCGTGCTCCACCACCGCCGTTTCGTTCTGAATATCGGCATACGGAAACGTATGCGCCCCGCAAGTGGAACTCAACAGCAAGCTATCGCACTGACTATGATTGCGGGCGCCTTCGGCCCGGGGCGAAACTTTCACCAAACCGCGGTAGCTATTCTGGCTATGCCCGGCCGAAATCCCTTTCGAGACAATGGTACTCTTCGTATTCTTCCCCAGGTGAATCATCTTCGTACCCGTATCGGCCTGCTGGTAATTGTTGGTAACGGCTACCGAATAAAATTCGCCCACCGAATTATCGCCGGCCAGGATACAACTGGGATATTTCCAGGTAATAGCCGAACCGGTTTCTACCTGCGTCCAGGAAATCTTGCTGCCTTCCCCTTTGCATAAGCCCCGCTTGGTAACGAAATTATAGATCCCGCCTTTTCCCTCCTTATCGCCCGGATACCAGTTTTGCACGGTCGAATATTTCACTTCGGCCCGTTCCTTGGCCACGATTTCTACAATCGCAGCGTGCAGTTGGTTCTCATCGCGCATCGGAGCAGTACACCCCTCCAGGTAGCTGACGTACGCTTCGTCGTCGGCTACGATGAGCGTGCGTTCGAACTGTCCGGTATTGGCAGCGTTGATCCGGAAATAAGTACTCAATTCCATCGGGCAACGTACGCCTTTGGGTATGTAGACAAACGACCCGTCCGAAAAAACAGCCGAGTTGAGTGCGGCGAAAAAGTTGTCGCGATAGCTCACCACGCTGCCCAGGTATTCCTGTACCAGATCGGGATGGTGCTGCACCGCTTCGCTGAAGGAACAGAAAATAATACCCTTCTCAGCCAGGTTTTCCTTGAAGGTGGTTTTCACCGACACGCTATCCATTACCGCATCCACGGCCATGCCGCTCAGGTGTTTTTGCTCCTCCAGGGGAATACCGAGCTTATCGAAGGTTTTCAACAACTCGGGATCGACTTCATCGAGACTTTTAGGCCCCTCCTTTTTCTTGGGGGCGGCATAATAAATAATATCCTGGTAATCGATGGGCGGGATATTCAGGTGAGCCCAATGGGGCATTTCGAGAGTCAGCCAATAGCGAAAAGCTTTCAGGCGAAATTCCAGCAGCCATTCCGGTTCGTTTTTCTTGGCCGAAATGATCCGCACCGTCTCCTCATCCAGCCCGCGGTGAATGACCTCGGTATCGATATCGGTAACGAAACCGTACTTATAGTCGCCGGCCGTTACCTCGTTAATGATATGATTTGAATCCTGCATAGATAGCTACATTAAAATTTAAAAAGCCAATCATTCTCCCAATGAAAACAAATTGCGGGGAAAAATGGTTGGCAGTATCTCTTTTACGGAATAATAAAACCGGGATTCCACTTTGGTTTGCCGGGAAATCAATACACCTGCCTGATCGACCACTTCCAGCATATTGAAAGCCAGGCTTACAAAAAGTGTGATGAGTGCCAGGCCAAAAAAGCCGCCCACCACATGATTGATAACGCTCAAAGGCGTAGCGCCGATCACCCGATGCACCACTTCGCCGGCCAACATCAACAATCCTACGATCAGTAAAAAGCCGGCTACATAACTTAAAATAGTCACCCCTTCGGGTGGAAACCACCCTAGCGAAAGGATATAACCTCGGAGCCATCCGGCCGCCCGGGCGCAAAAAAAGATGCCGGCCACAAGGGCTATAAGCGAAACAACCTGTTTGATGATTCCATCAAACAGGCCCTTCGCAAATCCTATCCCTGCCAGACACAGCAATGTGATGTCCAACCAGTTCATGTTTATAACGTCTTCTTAATTTCCGTTTCTTCGTACGCTTCGATAATATCGCCTACCTGAATATCGTTGAAATTAGTGATATTCAAACCACAATCCTGACCCGACACCACTTCTTTAACATCATCCTTGAAGCGTTTGAGCGATTCCAGTTCGCCGGCATGGATAACGATACCGTCGCGGATAAGGCGCACTTTGTTGGTACGTTTGATCTTGCCTTCTTTTACCATACAACCGGCTATGGTGCCGACCTTCGAAATCTTGAATACCTGAAGCACTTCCACATTGGCCGTGATCTCTTCCTTGATTTCGGGCGACAGCATGCCTTCCATAGCGCTCTTCACTTCTTCGATTGCATCGTAAATGATAGAGTACAGGCGGATTTCCACCCCGTCGCGTTCGGCGCTCCGGCGTGCAGGCTGCGACGGCCGCACCTGGAAACCGATGATAATGGCATTCGAAGCGGCAGC
>DBFJSK010000441.1:0-6886 GCA_048403675.1 Tannerellaceae bacterium
TGCTTCGTCGCTGGAAAGCATTCAGATTCAGCGTGGAGCTGGTACGTCCACCAACGGGGCGGCCGCATTCGGCGCTACGGTAGCCATGCAGACGGAAAAACCGGCCCTAAAGCCTTCTGCCGAATATACGGTGTCGGCCGGATCGTTCGGAACGGTGAAACACACGGTGAAAGGGGGCACCGGTTTGCTGTACGATCATTTTGCTTTCGACGCCCGGTATTCGAATATCCGGAGCGACGGGTATATCGACCGGGCGATGGCCCGGATGTCGTCGTATTATGCCTCGGCGGCGTTTTACGAGGCGAATACGATGATTAAATTCCAGGCGTTCGGCAACAGCGAAAAGACGTACCAGGCCTGGACAGGCGTGCCTTCTTCGAAATTGGAAACCGACCGCACGTATAATCCTTGCGGAGAGTATGAGGAAGACGGGGTTACGAAATATTATAAGAACCAGACGGATAATTACTGGCAACACCATTATCACCTGACCGCTACCCAGCGGTTGGAGGGTGGTTGGGATATGGGCCTAACTTTGCATTATACCGATGGCAACGGGTATTACGAAGATTATAAACAGGGCGCCCGCTACGCCGACTACCGGTTGCCCGATTATGTAGACGCCGCCGGGCAGCCCCGGAAAAAGACGGATCTGGTGAGACGCAAATGGTTGGAAAACGATTTTTACGGAGTGGTATATCATGCCGGCTTGCATACCGAAAACGGGGTGCAACTCAGTTTCGGGGCGGCGGCCAACCGGTATATCGGCGATCATTTCGGCCGGGTGATATGGGCCAAAGAACCGCACGCTTTGCTTGCGCCGGATTACGAATATTACCGGAACCGGGGGAAGAAAACGGATTATAACGGGTATGCGAAGGTGAATTATCCGCTCGGGCGTTTTTTGCACGTTTATCTCGACTTGCAGTATCGGGGGATTGATTATACCATCCGGGGAATTGAAGATAAGGCTGGTAAAGAAATAGAGATAGCGAAACATTGGGATTTTTTCAATCCGAAGATAGGCTTGAATTTCAGCCGGGGGGCGCATCAAGCTTTCGCCTCTTTTTCGGTGGCTCACCGCGAACCGAATCGGGATAATTTTACGGAAGCGGGACCCTCGGAACGTCCGGTGAGCGAGCGGTTGTTCGATTACGAGGCCGGTTACAGTTTCACGCTCCCCCGGCTGCGGGCGGGGGTGAACCTGTATTGGATGGATTATGATAACCAGCTTCTTCTGACCGGAAAGATCAGCGAGATCGGAGAAGCGCTTACTTCGAATATCAAGGATAGTTACCGGCTGGGGGTGGAGCTGACGGCGGCCGCAACGCTCGCACCGTGGTTGCGGTGGAACGGAAATCTGACGTGGAGCCGGAACCGGATCAAGGGTTTTATCGAAACGATCGAGAATTATGATGCCGACTGGAACCCGGTGGACGGGGGCGTGAAGGATTTTTACCTCGGCACGACGCGCATCGCCTTTTCACCCGACTGGATTGCCAACAGTATATTCGAGGTGAACTGGAAAGGGTGGTCGGCCGGTTTTCATTCGCAGTATGTAAGCCGTCAGTATCTTGATAATACTTCGGCGCGGGCACGCTCGATCGATCCTTATTTCGTGAATACTTTGCGTGTGGGCTATGTTTTCCGGCCGAAGTTCGTAAAAGAGGTGGCCATCGATCTGACAGTGAACAATTTGTTGAACGAGAAGTATGAAACCGGAGGCTGGGTATATTCGGCGCTGGTAGGGGGCGAGCGGTATACGGAGGATGGGTATTTCACGCAGGCCGGCTGTCATGCACTGGCTCGGGTTACCTTCAGATTTTAAGGAAGATGGAACAGTTAATGGAATATTTCGGCGTAGCGACCGGTTTGCTTTATCTAGGGCTGGAAATCCGCCAGCACCGGGCGATGTGGGTGGTAGGATTCCTCACGTCGCTGGTGTATGTGTTCGTTTTTTTTCGGGCGAAGATCTACGCCGATATGGGGCTCAACTGTTATTATGTGGCGATCAGCGTGTATGGCTTCTGGCAGTGGAGCCGTACTTGGAAGCGGGCCGCCTTGCACAGGGAAGCGGGGGAATTTTCCGCGACGGCCGGGTGTCCGGACAAACCAAGGCGCCGGGAACAAAAGCAGCAGGAATCGTGCGCAAAGGCGAACCCCCCTATTCTTTACCGCCGGCTCAATCTGCGACTGGGTATCGGACTGGCTGTAGCGTTGGGGGCGATCTACGGGGGGATTTATTATTTTCTGGTCGCTTTCACTGATTCGCCCATTCCTGCGGGGGATGCTTTTACTACGGCTGTGGGAATCGTGGCGACCTGGATGTTGGCCCGGCGCATTATCGAGCATTGGATCTGCTGGGTGGTGGTGAACGGGGTATCGGTTTATCTTTACGAGCTGAGGGGGTTGTATCCCACAATGTTTCTGTATTTTTGCTATACGGTTTTGGCTGTAATCGGATTTTATACATGGAAAAAGAAAGGTATTCAAACAAATGATCGCACCTTATAATTGTATTGTGGTGGCCAACGGAAGTTTTCCCACGGCTCCTTTCGTACTGGATTTGTTGTCGCAGGCAAAAGTTATCCTATCTTGCGACGGCGCTACCGAGGCGCTTCACCGCCACGGGTTCGAACCGGATGCCATTATCGGCGATCTGGATAGTTTGCCGCCGGCTTTGCAAGCAAGGTATGCGGGGCGGATTCATCAGGTGATCGATCAGGAAATCAACGACCTGACCAAGGCGGTGCGGTTTGCCCGCGAGAGCGGGGAGCGGCAGGTGCTTATCCTGGGCGCTACCGGGCTTCGGGAGGATCATACGCTGGGGAATATTTCCTTGTTGATGGAATATGCTTCGTGGTTCGACCGCGTGGAGATGGCCTCGGACTACGGCTGGTTTACGCCGCTCCTGGGTTCGGCTACACTCGAAAGTGTGCCGGGCCAGCAGGTTTCGCTGTTTTCGATGGCGCCGAATGGGGTCGTCACGACCCAAGGGTTGAAATGGCCGCTGGCCGGACGACGGCTGACAGCTTGGTGGCAGGGCACGCTCAATGAAGCGCTGGGCCGTGATTTTACCCTCACGCTTTCAGAAGAGGCGCGCGTATTGGTTTATCGGTTATTTCCAATGACAGCGGGGATGTCCGAAGGTGAACTTCATCTGTAGCTTTCAGGCGGAGAGGTAACGCAATTGTTTTTCTTTCCATTCGCGGAAGCCTTCGGCGCAGGCATGGAGCTGAAGCCGTATTTTATTGCGGGATACTTTTTTGAGTTGGATGAAGGGCGAGGAAAGGCGGCTCATGTCGTCGATATGGAAAACGGCTTTGAGTAAGACCACGTCGTAGCCGCCGCCGATGATTTCCTTGGCTAATAAAAGCGGCGAAGCGAGTTTGGCCAGGTAATAGGCCGAGCGTTCGTAGGCGCACCATACATCGCCTTCGCGATAGAGGTACACGCTATCGGGATTGTCGGCTTCTTTGGATAAGACACTTTCTACTTTCGGGATTATTTTCATATCAGTTCCTCCTTTCTTGCGATAGATTATCGTCGGAAGCAAATATATGTTTTCTTTTTAAAAGCGAGCGGTGTCATTTCTCTCATTCGAGCGGGGTAAACGTATCAAAAGGGGATGCCTGGCGGACTTTATGTGGATTCAGATCTTATTTGATTCTATACACTATCGACAGCGCCAGGCGCGTAGGGCCGAAATAGTCGGTATGGTCGCTTTTCATCTTTACGCCGCAGGGGGCGCACGGGTATTTGTCGTAGTTGAAACGTACCCAGCCGATGCTGACGCCGGCTTCGAAGTGCCAGCGATCGTTCAATCGCCATTGGTAGCCATACGAGAGGCCCAGGCCGTAGAGATGGCCTTGGTAGCGGTAGTTTTTTCTTTTCTGACCGAAAATTTTCAGTCCGCCCACATTAAATCCTCCCGCATGGGCTTGGAGGCCGAAAAAGTGACCGTCGAATTTCCGATGCAGCCAGTAGCGGCCTTCGGGCTGGATAAGCCAGTGTTTCAGGCGGCCGTTTTTGCCGAATTTCCAGGGGTTGTAATTGGCGGAAGCCTCCAGCGTCCACTTTTCGGCTACTCCTACTTCCGCCCCCAGGTTGAGGGTGGTCGTCACATCGTAAAGCAGGTTCGATTTCACGGCTATTTCCTGGCTGTGCAAAGGGACGAAAGTCGCCAGAACGACGACCGGCAACAAAACGAATCGTCTTATCATTCGGCAGTTTTTTAGTTGTTTCCGAGCGGATGGGCTCTTTCTAGGGATAAAACAGCTACCCGAAGGGAAAGTTCGGGGGAGCGGACGGTAAAAGGGAAGAAAGTAGCGGCCGGGGGGAGAGGATTCCGCCGTGTTAGCCGTGTTTGACAACGGTAGAAAGATAAGCCGAAGGGGTAACGCCGTATTGTTCGGTAAAACGCTTGCGGAAAGTGGCCGGGTCGTTGAAACCCACCCTTTCGGATACCTCCTGAATGGAATAACGTTGCTGGCAGATCAGTTCGGCCGCTTTTTTCAATCGGACGGTACGGGTGATTTCGAGTACGCTATAGTCGGAATAGAGTTTGATTTTACGATACAAGGTGGGTAGGCTGATGTGGAGCGAATCGGCCAGAACCTTGGCTTCAAAACCGGGGTCGTCGATATGCTGTTCGATGGTTTTAATCACCGCTTCCATAAAGAGGCTGCCCGGCGTGGGAGACGTTGCAGGCGGTGGGGAGGTTGGGGGTGCTTCTTGCTGTGATTGGCTTTCGGGTAAAGATTCCGCACTCCCGGCCGCTTTCCCGTCGGTTTCCGCGGAAGAATGGGCGGGGGCCGGAGAAGGTTCGGCAAGTTGTTGCCGGCGGTAGCGTTTCATTTCTTCCTGCCGCTTGAGCACGCTGCCTATTTTGCTGCGCAGGATGGACATATCGAAGGGTTTGGTCATATAATCGTCGGCTCCGCATTCGATGCCGGCTATGATGTCTTCGCTTTCCACCTTGGCGGTCAGCATAATCACGGGGATGTGGCAGGTGGCGGGGTCTGACTTGATTTCCCGGCAGACGGCCAGGCCGTCCTTGACAGGCATCATCACATCGCACAGTAATATGTCGGGATGTTCGCGGTGCGCCAGTTCGATGCCTTCCTGGCCGTTGCCGGCTTCGATGATTTCGTATTCCTGGTAGAAGACGTGTTTCAGGAACCAGCGTATCTGGTCGCTATCGTCCACGATGAGGAGCTTTTTTCCGGTGTTTATTTTCCGGGGTATCACGCGGATGAGTTCGGCGATTTCTTCTTTTTGCTGCTCGTTGAAGCAAAGCAGGTCGCCGTCGGGTTCTACAAATTCGGCCTCGCGGTCGAGCAGGTAGCGTTTGCCCAGCGGTATCGACAGGGTATAGCATGATCCGCCTTCGGCCGGCGCGTCTCCCTTGCAGAAGGCGAGGCCGGCGGTGGCGGCCATATCGGCAATGAGTTTCAAGCCCGGACGGTCGTTCTCGGTTTCGCCCAGGCCTTCGTCCAAGATGGACAGGAGGCAACATTTTTGCTTGTCTTCGGACAGGATTACGGATAAGTCGATGACGATCCGGCCATACATGAAGGTGTTTTTCATGGCGTTGGATAACAGGATACGCAGCGCAAATTCTACTTTGCGCCGATCGCACCAGATCCATAGGGCCGGAAATTGGGTATTGATCCGGAAATCGACATTATTCATCGCGATCCAGTCGATAAACAGATCGCAGATCTGACGGGTGAGTTCGACCATGTCGTAGCGGGCTACCCGCAAGTGATTGGCCACATCTTCTCCCAGGCGGGCAGAACGTAATTGAAGGCTGACGTCTTGCAGGGCGAGGGCGTTGCGATAGGCCGACAGGAGTTGTGCGGAAACGTCGCCTTGCAGGGTGTTTTTGCGGACTATTTCGCTGATGGAACCGAGAATGAGCGACAAGGGGGTGCGCATCTCGTGGATTAATTCTTTGAAAAAAGAGTTATGGAGCTTTTCTTTTTCTTCGAATTTCCGGACGGCTTCCTGGTATTTTTCTTCTTTTTTGCGGTTCCAGGTGTCGGTTTCTTTCATCTTTTCGATAAGCAACTGATTGATTTCCCGGTTCTTTTCCGTCAAGGAACCGATCTTTTTCCGAAGCTGGAGATTTTCGGCAGCCAGTTGTTGTTTTTCCCTGAGATGATGTTTTTCCAAACGATGGAAAAAGAACCAAAGGGTGGTAACAACCCAAAAGAGGAGGACGACGAAAAGGCTGCCTTGCACGGCCGGGGATATTGCTCTCCCCGCTCCGCCAGCTAGTTGCCCAAGAGGAACTTGCAACAAATAATTCACCATATGGATAACCCAACTTGCCGACATGCCCGCATTTTATTTTAAGGATTGCGCTCCCGTTTATTTTACAAAGTTCTAAAAAATATATCGATTAACAAATTTCCGGGCTGTTTTCAGCACACGACGGGGGGAGAGTTTTTTCCACTTCGTTTTTTTGACAGATTCACCTCGGGTGCTGACAGGAATACCCCTTGTATTCTAAAGCGTGGAGATAAATAGGCGGGGTATTCTTTTGGGTATAAAGGGCGGCATGAGAGGAATAACAATATAAAATGATACAAATACCTAGCGGGGAAAAAGGGGGAAAGGCTGTATATTTGCACATACAAAACCAAACGACTAAATTGTAAAATTTTACCCTATGACCCTGCTAGATATTATTATCCCTAATAATATGCTTAGCAAACTTAATTAATATAACCGCGAGGTTACATAATTAATACGATACCTGGACAATCAGTTTTCCTCTTCATCGGAGGAACCTGATTGTTCAGGTGTTTTTGTTATAGTCGTTAAGAAATAAAAATGGGTACATTCTGACCATTTTTAAGGACAAAAAGAACGGCATTTC
>DBFJSK010000442.1:0-2697 GCA_048403675.1 Tannerellaceae bacterium
TTACGGAAGTTTACGACCGTTGGTTGGCCAGATTACAAGACCTACAAACCGAACAAGAATCCTACGTCCAACACGCTGGTTTTACGGTTAGAGAATGGCTTAACGATATATTATTGGAAAATTCCGACCGGCTTACCACCCTTAAAGACGCCGAATCGATGGGTGAATTTGGCAATAAAACCGAAGGGGTAGGACCCGCCGCAGATAAACCGGCCGGTATTTTCGAATGGAGAGGCGATCAGACTACAAAAATTCCCGCTACGCAGTGGAAAGCCTATGCACTGGGCTTTATGGAAAAAATAGGCGTTTTGCACGAACACCCCCTTTTTCCACCCGTCGAAGCGGCGGCAAGGGAAGAGAGTGGGGAAGAAGAAGAGAAGGAAAAAGAATAAACAGACCGGTTTCCAACGGGTAAAACAGGCTTCGGTCTTCCCACCCCCCTTCGCTCTTCCCCCCGAAAGGCTCCGGACCACCCCGGCAAAAATGTTTATACAAACCATAAAAACAAAAAAGAAAAGTTTTCTATCTTTGTGGCCGGGAACAGAACGAAAATAAGCTGCACCCGGGGCATACCCAAACCAGCTTGTTTCTGCGCTCGGTTTGCATCACCTTTGTAGCCACAACAGGGAAATTGGCTATTAAGCAATTCCAAACCCCGAAAACGCTCAATCTTAAACTCATAAAAATAAGATGTACAGAACAAAAACATGTGGCGAGCTACGCCTATCGGATCAAGGCCGGGAAGTAACCCTGGCCGGCTGGGTACAGAAAATCCGCAAGATGGGCGGAATGACCTTCGTCGATCTGCGCGACCGCTACGGCATCACCCAGCTCGTCTTCAACCAGGAAGCCGACGCCACCCTTTGCGAAGAGGCCAATAAGCTAGGCCGCGAATACGTCATCCAGATCACCGGTACCGTAAGCGAACGCTCCAGCAAAAACGCCCACATCCCCACCGGCGAGATCGAAATCGCCGTCCGTCAGCTCCATATCCTCACCCCCTCGGCCGTCCCCCCCTTCACCATCGAAGACGACACCGACGGCGGCGACGACCTGCGCATGAAATACCGCTACCTCGACCTGCGCCGCTCCGTAGTACGCGCCAACCTCGAACTACGCCACAAAATGGCCTTCGAAGTACGCCGCTACCTCGACCAGCAAGGCTTCCTGGAGGTAGAAACCCCCGTGCTGGTGAACTCCACCCCCGAAGGCGCCCGCGACTTCGTAGTACCCTCCCGGATGAACCCGGGCCAATTCTACGCCCTGCCCCAGTCGCCCCAAACCCTCAAGCAACTGCTGATGGTAGCCGGCTTCGACCGCTACTTCCAGATCGTGAAATGCTTCCGCGACGAAGACCTGCGCGCCGACCGTCAGCCCGAGTTCACCCAGATCGACTGCGAAATGAGCTTCGTCGAACAAGAAGACATCCTCACCCTCTTCGAAGGCATGGCCAAACACCTCTTCCGGACCATCCGCGGCATCGAAATCGCCGAAGCCTTCCCCCGCCTGACGTGGCACGACGCCATGAAATACTACGGCAGCGACAAGCCCGACCTTCGTTTCGGGATGCCCTTCGTCGAACTGATGGACATCCTCAAAGGCCACGGCTTCACCGTCTTCGACAACGCCGCCTACATCGGAGGCATCCTGGCGCAAGGCGCCGCCGGCTACACCCGCAAACAGCTCGACCAGCTCACCGACTTCGTCAAACGCCCGCAAATCGGCGCCAAAGGCCTCGTCTGGGCACGCATCGAAGCCGACGGCACCGTCAAATCCAGCGTCGATAAATTCTACAGCCCGGAAGTACTCCGTGAAATGAAAGAAGCCTTCGGCGCCCAGCCGGGCGACCTCATCCTCATCCTCTCGGGCGACGAGGCCATGAAAACCCGCCGTCAACTCTCAGAGCTGCGCCTCGAAATGGGCACCCGCCTGGGCCTGCGCGACAAGAACAAATTCGCCTGCCTCTGGGTAGTCGATTTCCCGCTCTTCGAATGGAACGAGGACGACCAGCGTTTCTACGCCATGCACCACCCCTTCACCTCGCCCAAACCCGAAGACATCCCGCTGCTCGATAGCGATCCCGGCGCCGTACGCGCCAACGCCTACGACATGGTCATCAACGGCGTGGAAGTAGGCGGCGGCTCCATCCGTATCCACGACAGCGCCTTGCAGGACAAGATGTTCCGTCTGCTGGGCTTCACCGAGGAACGCGCCCAGTCCCAGTTCGGCTTCCTGATGAACGCCTTCAAGTACGGCGCCCCGCCCCACGGCGGCCTGGCCTACGGCCTCGACCGTTGGGTATCCCTCTTCGCCGGCCTCGACTCCATCCGCGACTGCATCGCCTTCCCCAAAAACAACTCCGGCCGCGACGTGATGCTCGGCGCCCCCTCCGTCATCGACGACGCCCAGCTCGACGAACTCAATTTGGTAGTGGATTTGAAGGAAGAAACGAAATAAAAAGACGGATCGCCTGACACCAAGCGGAAGCGAAACAAAAAGGCAGCTTTTTAATCCCGGTTAGAAAAAGTCGTCCTTTTCTTTTCCTGCCACAGCAACCTGAAAAAAAGAACCGCTTTGTTCGCTCCCTCCTTTGGAAAAGAGAGGGGAAACAAAGCGGTCCTTTTTTAAAGTTTGAACCGTGCCGGTAGGATTGAACCGTGCCAGTAAGTTTGAACCATGCCGGTAGGATTGAACCGT
>DBFJSK010000443.1:0-3956 GCA_048403675.1 Tannerellaceae bacterium
TACCTTTCCTTTATACCCCGATAAAAACCGGGCGGTCTTCGACGCTTTTGCCAAGAATCTGATTCCTCGCAGCTACCTGGTCGGCAAGGACGGCAAAGTGATCTATACCACCAACGGATATGACGAAGAAGAATTTGCCGAATTAATGCAACAAATAGAAAAGGCTTTAAATTAACCCTGTTATGCACTACAATAGCGTACACCTTATTTATTTCTCGCCCACCCATACATCGGCTAAGATAGCTTATGCGATGGCCGAAGGAATGCAAGTTTCCGCCTTTTCCGAGTCGGATATTACCCATGAAGCGCCCGAAGCGGACGAAAACATCGAAGACGAACTCACCGTTATCGCCGTTCCCGTATACGGCGGCCGGGTAGCCGAAACAGCCGTCGAACGTCTCGCTAAGTTCCATGCCCATGGTGCGCCGGTGGTTCCGGTGGTAGTCTACGGCAACCGCGATTACGAAGACGCACTCAAAGAACTTTGCGATCTCTGCGTCCGCCAAGGATTCGTCCCCGTGGGCGCCGCCGCTTTCGTCGGCGAGCACTCTTTCAGCCGGAAAGAGATGCCGATCGCAGCCGGCCGTCCCGACGAAAACGATCTTCACGAAGCCTCCCTTTTCGGCCGGCGCGTGTGGGAGAAACTCGACGAGGCTGCCGATACCGATAGCATGCCGCCGCTTTCGGTAAAAGGAAATTTCCCTTACCGGGAAAAAAGCCCTTCCGCTCCCCAAGCGCCCGTAACCGACGCGGCTCTTTGCACCCAATGCGAATATTGTATCGACGTATGCCCTACCGGCGCTATTTCCCTTGCCGAGGAAGGCATGTTCAGCGATCCGGCCTTATGCATCAAATGTTGCGCTTGCGTGAAAGAATGCCCCGAAGGCGCCCGCACTTTCGACACTCCTTACACGGCGATGTTATTCAAGCATTTTAGCGCCCGGCGCGAACCTGAATTATTTATCTGAAAATGAGACGTTTTTATTTTCTCCTTCTCAGTCTTCTGGCGGTCGTCTGCCTTTCGGCGACGCCCCGGGAGGTCAAGCTCAAATTGGTGGAAACCAGCGATATTCACGGCAATTACTTCCCGTATAATTTTATAGAACGCCATCCGTGGGATGGTAGTCTGGCCCGTGTGTACGCTTTTGTACAACAGGAGCGCGCCACTTATGGCGACAACCTGCTCTTGCTCGATAACGGCGACGTATTGCAAGGACAGCCGGCTGCTTACTACTTCAATTTTATGGATACCGTTTCCACCCACCTCGCCGCCGCCATGATGAACTACATGGGGTACAACGTCGGCAATATGGGAAATCACGATGTAGAAGCCGGCCGGCGCGTATTCGACCGCTGGATTCGCGACTGTCGTTTCCCCGTGCTGGGAGCCAATATTCTCCGGAAAACCGACGGCCGGCCTTATTTGAAACCTTATGAAGTGTTTGAAAGAAGCGGGGTGAAAATCGTCGTGTTAGGCATGATTACCCCTGCCATCCCGATCTGGCTGCCCGAAACGCTATGGCAGGGGCTTACCTTCGCGGATATGGAAACGACGGCCCGGCACTGGATGCAGATCATCCGCGAAAAAGAAAATCCCGATTTGGTGGTCGGTATTTTTCATGCCGGCAATGAAGCCCGCACCCTGGTGGATAAATACCGCGAGGATGCTTCGGAAGAGGTCGCGCGCCGGGTGCCCGGCTTCGACGTGGTCATGATGGGGCACGACCATCGGCGGTATTGCGGGAAAATCGTCAATACGGCGGGCGATTCCGTGCTGCTTATCAATCCGGCCAGTAACGGCCGCGTGGTAGGAGACGTCGAAGTGTCTCTTTTTCTGGAAAACGGAAAGGTAGCGCATAAACAGATCGACGGCCGTCTTACGGATGTAGCGCCTTACGGCGTGAGCGAAGCTTTTAGTGCCCGTTTCGCTCCCGAATATAAAGCGGTGGAAGATTTCGTTTCTCGTCCGATCGGTACGTTTGTCGATTCGTTGTCCACCCGTCCGGCTTATTTCGGCCCTTCCGCTTTTATCGACCTGATCCATCAGGTACAGCTCGACCTTACCGGCGCCGACGTTTCGTTTGCCGCTCCGCTTTCGTTCGATGCCCGGATTCAAAAGGGACAAGTCACGATCAGCGACATGTTCAACCTCTATAAATATGAAAATATGCTGTATACGATGCAATTATCGGGAGCTGAAATCAAAGGATTCCTGGAAGAATCGTATGCGATATGGACTAATCGAATGCAATCGCCCGACGATCGTCTGTTGTTGTTCAAACCGGAAAAACCGGGAAGCCGGCCTTCGTTTTTGAACTATAGCTTCAATTTTGATTCGGCGGCCGGTATCCGTTATACGGTCGATGTCACCCAACCAGAGGGCGAGAAAGTAACAATACTCAGCCTGGCCGACGGTAGGCCTTTCCACCTGGATAGCTTATACAAAGTCGCTTTAAATTCCTATCGTGGCAATGGTGGCGGCGAGTTGCTGACCAAAGGCGCCGGTATTCCGCACGAAAAGTTGAAAGAACGCATTTTGCAGGCCACCGACAAGGATTTGCGTTACTACCTGATTCGCTATATCGAAGAAAAAAAGGTGTTAGATCCCAAGCCGCTCGACAGTTGGAAATTCGTTCCAGAAGCGTGGACGCGCCCCGCAGCGGTGCGGGATTCCATCTACCTCTTCGGAACCCATTGATACCGCTTCCGGCTTTTCCCGATAGGGGGGGCGGCCATTTAAACCGATAAAACAAATATGAGAAAAACAGGGCTGCTGTGGATAGGTTGTTCGTTGGCGTGGCATCTTTCGGCTGCCCCCAGCAGCTCTACGGATTCCCTGCTGCGGGAACTCGACCGGACGCTTGCCAGCCGTTTCTTGTATCGGGAGCAAAAAGCGCAGTGTATCGATCAATGGAAAGAAAAATTGAAACGGACGCCGGCCGATACTGCCCGTTTTTTTGTCCTTGACGCTTTGCTCGACGAATACCGCGCCTACAATACCGACACCTCGCTGGCGGTAGCCCGGGAAAAATATCAGGTAGCGCTTACCCTTTCCGATCCGGCCTACCTCGATGAAGCGCGAATGAACACAGCCGACATTATGGGAACGGCCGGCATGTACAAAGAAGCGATCGAGCTGATGCAAACAATCCGGGTAGCCGATTTGCCATCGCGTTTACATGCCTATTATTACCATATTTACCGCACCGTCTACGGATTAATGGCCGACTATGCCGTGACCGAACCGGAAAAAAAACGCTATGCCGAAAGTGCCGACCATTACCGCGACTCGTTGCTTTTGGTAAACGATCCGCAGTCGTGGATGTACCGGTTGGTGAAAAGCGACTGGTACAATGTCCGCAACGCCTACGACCAGGCCATTGCCTTGCTGAGCGACTATGCCCACGAACACCCCGATATCCATACCCAGGCAGTATGCGCCTATACCCTGTCGGAATCGTACCGGCTGAAAGGGCAGGAGGAGATGCGGAAAAAATACCTTATTCTTTCCGCTACGGCAGATATCCGATCGGCCATCCGCGAATATATATCCTTGCGTAAATTAGCCGTCATCCTCTACCAGGAGGGCGATATCGACCGGGCCTATGCTTATCTGAAAGTCTGCATGGACGATGCGGTAGCCTGCAATGCGCGGTTGCGCATTCTGGAAATCCTGCAAATATTTCCCTTTATCAATCAGGCTTACCAGCAAAAAGAGCAAAAAAGGCAGGTACAGATGAAATGGGCGTTGGGCTTTATCAGCCTGCTTTCGTTGGGGCTGTTGCTGGCTATTGTGTATGTCTGCCGGCAAATGAAACGAATCTCGGCCGCCCGGCAAGCGGTGGAGGAAGCCAACCGGCAGTTGAAAGCCTTGAATGAAGCCTTGCACGATTCGAATGCAAGGCTGAAAGAGGCCAACCTGTCGATTGCGGAAAACTCCTATCTAAAGGAAGCCT
>DBFJSK010000444.1:0-5187 GCA_048403675.1 Tannerellaceae bacterium
ATTTCAAACGCTGCCGCCTTGGATTGCCGCCGGCTTTATGAGGCCATGCAACTGGAAAAACGGGTGAACTACGTGGCTTTCGAACAGGCTTTGGCCGGCTACCGGCGTATTGCCGACCGCCGCAAAGAGATCCTGACCCTGATCGATTTTTCTAAGCCTTCTACCGACGAACGTCTCTTTGTATTCGATTTAAAACATGAAAAAATGTTATTTTCTTCCGTGGTTTCGCATGGAAAAAATAGCGGGGGGGTATACGCCACCTCGTTTTCGAACGAGAACGGCTCGCATAAAAGTTCGCTGGGCTTTTACCTGACTGAAAATACGTACCAAGGTCGGAACGGCTATTCACTAGTACTTCGCGGGCTGGAAAAAGGAATCAACGACCGCGCGAAAGAACGGGCCATCGTGATACATGGCGCCGCCTATTCCAACCCCTCGGTAGCCGCAGCAACGGGCAGACTGGGACGCAGTTTCGGATGTCCGGCACTTCCTGTGGCGCTTTGCCGGCCCATTATCAACACCATCAAAGAAGGGAGCTTGCTGTATATTTATGCCAACGATCCGGCTTACCTAGGCCAAAGCCCGATTCTGGGAGACGATCCAGCGGTGAAAAAAGCGATTTTGTCGTAGCAAAAGTTTGACCGTTTTCCTTTCCGGATGCAGAGGTGCCAGGTGGGTAGAAAAGGATAGTGATCCGGTAGCACTTCTTTAAAAAGCACCCCCGCCTGGGGGTAGGCTGTTTTTTAGGGAAAACGTCATTGACAATTTGTCAATTCAACTCTTTCTCATCGCTTTATTTCCCATCCAAGTGGCAGGTCTTCTCTTTGAAAGGAAGCTCCCGAAGTATAGGTTTATCTCAAAGACAGAGCAGCAAACCCATTTTCTGCTTTTAGCCGACTTATTTTCGATATATACAACATTAAGTAAATCCACACCTGTTTATTCCTACCCTTTTATTCTTATCAAAACAAACGGAAGCAACTCCCTTTTAGCCGGTAAAACATGCTCTTAAACAGGATTTCCAGACGAACTTTCAGAGAGAAAAAGAAAAAAAGAAGGATATTTAAACATTTTTTCACTTTTCCGGCTTGTTTATTCCTTGCTCATGGAATAGAAATTATATAAGCATGCACTAAAAATTACATAAGCATGCCCTGGAAAACCGATACGCAAGAAAACAAAAACGGATTAAATGTTAAATTTCCTTATTCCACTTTACGCCATTTGCGAAAAAGTCAAGAAAGGAAAGTAAGGACAATTACCGGAAACAAAACAAAAAGATATAAAAACAGACTTTCGGTACACTTTTCGTTATTGCCTTATTCCTGCTCCGGTTTTGGCGAACCTCTTCCCTATCCCGAACCGCTTGAATAGGATATACTCTCCGTAAACCGTGCCTTCGGCCGCTCCCCGCGACTAAAAGTTTTTCCCCAGACCGCAAAAAAAGGAGCTGTCATCCCGACAGCCCCTCTCCAAAATATATACATGCAAATTATCGATCTTTAAAAACAAGAGAGAAGGCGCAAGGCCCTCCCGGTCTTATTCCCGTTCTTGCCGTACCTCTTCTTTTCCCATGATACCCAGATTGTGGGAATTTTGCAGGAAACGGGCGATTTCGGCTATAGCTTCGCTGGTATTAACGAGGCTATCGATCTTCTCCTTTACGTACGGCAGGCTATATTCATTATAGATCAGCCGGTAAGCAAAAACAATATCTTTGATAGCCTTTTCGGAAAAATGATTTTTTTCGAGCACGGTGGTATTAATTCCCTTCCAATCGGCAAACTGGCCGCCAATCCGGACAAAGGGAGGAATATGCTTATTCACAATACAGCCGGCCGACACAAAGGCCAACCTACCGATATGGCAATAGTTGAATACCACCGAGAGCGCCCCGAGAAAAACATGATCTTCCAACCGGCATTCGGGCGCTACCTTGGCCCCGCACCCCAATACGCAATGATGGCCGATCTCCACATCATGCGCCAGATGAACGCCCTCGGTCAGGAAATTATAGTCGCCGATACGGGTGGCATGGCGATCGGAAAGGCCGCGGTGGATGACCGTGTTTTCACGAAAAATATTATGATGGCCGATCACCACTTCCGAGTAGGCGCCTTCGCCACGCAAATGATCCTGCGGAACAGCGCCGATTACCGCCCCTTCGAACACCTTGTTATCTGCTCCCAACCGGGTACCTTCCAAAAGCGAAACAAAGGAACGGATTTCGCAATTATCGCCTACTACCACGCCTTTTTCGATTTTTACAAACGGATGGATCACAACGTTCCGGCCGATCACCGCCTCGGGGTGGATAAAGCAAAAGGACTTCTCAACTGTATTCATAATTTACGTTCGTTTTTAAGTTCAAAGATAGGATTTTCGGCCGTCAATCGTTCACCGGCAGCCTCGGCATCCGAGCGGTATCCTCCTCCCAATGCTTGGTAAAGGCTAATGACACCCTGTATTTCATCCACCTGATCCGCCACCCAGGTAAGCTGCGATTGGAGTAAGCTTTCCTGGGCTACCAATACTTCCAAATAAGTGGTATTGCCATGTTTCATCAACAACTGCGTACTCTTTACGGCCGACTCCAGGGCGGCGATTTGTTTTAAATCCAAATCAATGCGGCCGCGGGCCGTCTGGCATTGCACCAACGCATTATTAACCTCCGCACCGGCGTCGAGCAAGGCCTGCCGGAAAGCCAGAAGGGCTTCTTCCTGCTGCGCTTTGGCTATTTTCAATTGGGCGATATTGGCTCCTTTGGCAAACAGCGGTTGGGTGAGGGAAGCCACGGCTGAAAGCAGGAATTTTCCCGGATTGACAATGTAAGCGCCGGCGTTGTTCGTCCATCCCGCACTGCCGCCGAGTACCAGCGAAGGATAAAAGGCGGCCCGGGCGCCTTGGGTCGTGTAAAAAGCTTGTGCAAGCGATAATTCGGCGCTTCGTACATCCGGACGGGCCGCCAGCAGTCGCAGCGGCACGCCGGTAGTCAGCTCGGCCGGTTGCCGCCAATCCTCCAAGCGTCCGCGCTGTAAAGCTTGGGGTTTTTCACCGAGCACAACGGCCAGGCTGTTTTCCGTTTCGTGGATCTGCCGACGCAGGGTGAGCACCGAGGCTTCTACGCTATAATAGTTGGCTTCGCTTTGCGATACGGCATCTTCGGTAGTCATCCCGGCCCGTTTCATGGCTTTCATCGTTTCCACGTTTTCTTTCCAATAGGCGGCGGTACGGGTAGAGATTTCATATTGCCGATCCAACATCACCAGTGTATAATACAAATTCGCTACCGAAGCGACCACTTGGGTCTGAACGGCTTGCCGGTATACTTCACTTTGCTCCCAAGCCGCTTTCGAGCGCTGTTTGGCGCTGCGCAGTTTGCCGAAAGCATCGATTTCCCAACTGGCAGCCACGGGAATGGTATAGGTTTTGGTCGCTTTTCCGCCGTCGAACCGGCTGATCGTCCCTTCCGGAGCCAGGGTAAGGGAAGGAAGAAAGCTAAGACGCGAAGCCAGGAGGGCAGCTTCGGCCTCTTCCACCCGGAGGCGGGCGGTTTGCAAATCGGTGTTGTTGGCCAGGGCGGTTTCAATATGCCGGCGCAGGTAAGGATCGGTGAAGATCTCCTGCCAGGGTTTATCGCCCAAACTGGCGGAGCCGCCCGGGCTGAGCGTATCGGTTCGGTTCCCGGCACCGGGCTGTTGCAGGCTATCGACCACGGCGGCCGCATCGCGAAACAGCCCCTCGGTATCGGTGGCCGGCCGCTGATAGGAAGTATACAACCCGCAACTGCTGGCAAGCGCCGGAATCAGGAGAATGGAGAGTATTTTTTTCATACGTTCTTTTTACAATTTAATAGCGTTATATTGATCGATTTCGGTGCTCACGGCTTTATCGTCGAGCTCTTTCATCCGGGGCTTCTTCACCTTTTCCTGTAAATATTGGAAAATCACAAACAACGAAGGTACCAGGAAGAGCAACGCCAACGTGCCTACCAACATGCCGCCCACGGCGCCCGTTCCCAACGAACGGTTCCCGTTGGCCCCTACCCCGCTGGCCACGATAAGCGGCAACAAACCGAAGATCATCGTAAGCGCCGTCATCAGGATGGGGCGCAAACGGGCTTTGGCTGCACTTACCGCTGACGCGATCAGGCCCATGCCGGCCGCGCGGCGTTCGGCGGCGTATTCGGTAAGCAGGATGGCCGTTTTGGCCAGCAAGCCGATCAGCATAATCAAGCCTGTTTGCAGGTAAATATTATTTTCCAGTCCGAGTAGTTTGGCAAAGAGGAAACTGCCCATCAACCCGGCCGGCACGCTCAGCAAGACTGCGAAGGGGATCAGAAAACTTTCGTACAGCGCACTGAGAATCAGGTAAATCATCAGAAAACAGATCCCGAAGATGATGCCGGTAGTGTTGCTCTGCTGGCTTTCCTCGCGGGTAATGCCGCCATACGCATAGCCGTAACCCTTAGGCAGGTGGGTATCGGCTACCTCTTCCACGGCGCGGATAGCGTCGCCCGTACTGTATCCGGAGGCCGGCATGGCGTTCACGGCGATGGAATTGTACATATTGAAACGGCTGAGCGATTCGGCGCCGTATACCCGCGTCATGCTGACGAACTGGCTTAAAGGGGCCATGCCGCCGGGGGTCTTTACGAAGGTATTGTCGAGCGAAGCTTCGTCCAGACGGTACGACGGATCGGCCTGGATCATCACCTTATACACCTTCGAGAAGCGGTTGAAATTCGAAACGTATTGCCCACCGTAATAGCCCGACATCGTGCTCAGCACGGCATCCGGGGTTACGCCGGCGCGTTTGCATTTGGCGGCATCCACTTCCACCATCCATTGGGGATAGTTGATATTGAAAGTAGAATAGGCCATCTGGATTTCGGGCCGGGCGCTGAGGGCGCCCAGGTATTGCTGGGTGGTGTTGAAAAAGGGCGAGAGTTCGCCGCCGGCTTTGTCCTGCATATGGATTTCCAGGGCGTTGCCCATCCCGTAGCCGGGAATCATACCGGGCGACATGGCGAACACGCTGGCGTCTTTAATGTCGGCGGTGCGGCCGTAGATTTGTCCGATTACGGCTTGCACGCTGTTTGCGCTGCCGGGGCGTTCGTCCCAAGGCTTCAATTTGACGATGAACATGCCGAAGGAGTTCCCCTGCCCCGCCAGCAAGCCGTATCCG
>DBFJSK010000445.1:0-6069 GCA_048403675.1 Tannerellaceae bacterium
CTGCAAAGATACGGCTTTTTTCATAACCTCCAAATAATTTTTAGAAAAAATGTAAGAAACCATGCCAAGCCACTCCCAAAGCCCGGCTTCGGCACCCACTCCCGGCCTGGTGCCAGTGCCGCCCCTTTGTGTAAGATTCGTATCCCCTGCCGGCAGTTGAAAAAGGCCCCCTTTAAGTAAAAATAATCCCCTTCATCCGTTGTATTTGACGGAAATACATTAACTTTGCCCCCTACATTAATAACGTATATGGAATTTTCGACACTAACTGCTATTTCGCCCGTAGATGGGCGCTACAGGAATAAGGCTGAAAACCTGGCCGCCTATTTTTCAGAATACGCACTCATCAAATACCGGGTGCGGGTAGAGGTGGAATATTTTATTGCCCTCACGGAATACCTTCCGCAACTTGGCGAACTCAATACCGAGACGGTAAAGAAAGAGATGCGCGCGATCTACCTCGATTTTTCCGAGGCCGACGCCCGCAGAGTAAAAGAAATCGAAAGCGTAACCAACCACGACGTCAAAGCCGTTGAATACTTCATTAAAGAAAAAACCGACGGCCTTTTGCTGGAAAAATTCCACGAATTCATCCATTTCGGATTGACGTCGCAGGACATAAACAACACCTCAGTGCCCCTTTCCCTTAAAGACGCACTCAGTGAAGTCTATTATCCCCAGCTTCAAAGCGTCATCGATCTGCTGAAAAAATACGCAACCGAATGGATGGAAATCCCCATGCTGGCCAAAACCCACGGACAGCCTGCTTCTCCTACCCGTTTAGGAAAAGAAGTGATGGTATTCGTATACCGTCTCGAACAACAACTGGCCCTTCTGAAAGCCATCCCTATCTCCGCCAAATTCGGCGGAGCCACCGGCAATTACAACGCCCACCACGTAGCCTATCCCGACTACGACTGGAAAGCTTTCGGAAATAAATTCGTCAGTGAAGTGCTGGGGCTACGTCGCGAAGAATGGACTACCCAGATTTCCAATTACGACAACCTCGCCGCCCTGTTCGACGGCCTCAAACGGATCAATACCGTGCTGATCGACCTGAACCGCGACTTCTGGCAGTACATCTCGATGGAATATTTCAAACAAAAAATCAAGGCCGGCGAAGTAGGCTCTTCCGCGATGCCCCATAAAGTAAACCCCATCGATTTCGAAAACGCAGAAGGCAACCTGGGGCTGGCTAACGCCATCCTGGAACACCTGGCCAGCAAACTGCCCGTGTCGCGTCTGCAACGCGATTTGACCGACTCCACCGTGCTCCGGAACGTAGGCGTACCCTTGGCCCATATCGAAATCGCTTGCAAGAGCTTAACAAAAGGACTGGGTAAACTGTTATTGAATGAGAACGCCCTGCACCGCGATCTCGATAACTGCTGGGCGGTTGTAGCCGAAGGTATTCAAACCGTGCTGCGCCGGGAAGGCTATCCCAAGCCTTACGAAGCCCTTAAAGCGCTGACCCGCACCAACCAGGGAATTACGGAAGAATCCATCAAGGCATTTATCGACACATTGGAAGTGAGTGAAACAATTAAAAACGAATTAAAGGCGATTACGCCGCATAATTATACAGGTATTTAGTGTTAGGAATGGGTAACCGTGAGGTTATCAAATTGTTAATTTATCATTTAATTTACAACAAATGAGCACAGAAGAAAGAGATGAATCTCAACCGCGTCCAAGAAAGGTGATACCAAGTATCCGACGGGAAAACACAGACCAAGAGGGTGAAAAGAGACCTTACAATCAAGGTTACAACAGACCTGAGGGTAACAACTATGAACGCAGACCTTACAACCGCCCGACCCGGGACGACCGGGGAGGCTATCGCTCGTATGGAGAAGGCCGCTCCTCGTATGGCGACCGTTCGCAATCCTATGGCGACCGTCAGTCTTCTTACGGCGACCGTCAACAGTCGTATGGCGACCGCCCGTCGTACGGCGATCGTCCGAGCCGGCCGCGTACCTACGACAACAACCGGGAAGGTGGCTATAACCGTCCTTACAACCGCGATGGCGGTGGCAACCGGGGCAGCTACGGCAGCAACCGTCCGTCCTACGGTAACCGCCCGTCGTACGGGGGTAGCGACCAGCGCCCTTACAACCGTCCGTCGCGTCCGTCGTACGACGAACGTCCGTCGCGCCCCTATTCGCCATCTTCCTCCGATGCGAACGCAGCCGACGGCATCATCAAGAAAAGAAGACCGCGCGTAGGAGATACGCGGGTGAACAACGCGTACGATAATCGCGATAACCGGGGAGGTCGCCCTTCGTATGGCAACAACCGTCCGGGCGGTTACAACAACAACCGCCGTCCGAACAACAACCGTCGACAAGGCGATTACAACCCCAACGCTAAGTACAGCTTCCAGAAACAATTGAAGTATAAGGAAGTATTGGCCGATCCCAACGAACCGATCCGTTTGAACAAATTCCTGTCGAATGCCGGAGTTTGCTCGCGTCGTGAAGCCGACGAATTTATCCAGGCCGGCGTGGTGAAAGTAAACGATCAGGTCGTAACGGAATTGGGTACGAAGATTACGCGCCAGGACAAGGTGCTCTTCCACGACCAACCGGTACAGATCGAAAGCAAGGTCTATATCGTACTGAATAAGCCGAAGAATTGCGTAACTACGTCCGACGATCCGCAGGAACGCCTTACCGTAATGGATTTGGTGAAGAATGCCTGCACGGAACGCATTTATCCGGTAGGACGTCTGGATAGAAATACCACAGGCGTACTCTTGCTTACCAACGACGGCGATCTGGCTTCCAAGCTGACGCATCCTTCTTTCAAGAAGAAAAAGATTTACCACGTATGGTTGGATAAAAACGTATCGATCGAAGATATGGAAAAAATCGCCAACGGGTTGGAATTGGAAGACGGAGAAATCCATGCCGATGCCATCAGTTATGCCAGCGAAGAGGACAAGAGCCAGGTAGGCATCGAGATCCATTCGGGACGCAACCGTATCGTGCGCCGTATTTTCGAATCGCTGGGCTATCACGTGACGAAGCTCGACCGCGTTTATTTTGCCGGTCTGACCAAGAAGAATCTCGGCCGTGGCAAATGGCGCTACCTGAACGAACGCGAGGTGAACGCGCTCCGCATGGGAGCTTTCGAATAAGTTACAGAGTTAGCCGGTTCTTTCAAAAGCCGGCTAACTTGTTTTGATTTTCTTAGAACAAATAAATAAACATGGAAACAATTACTAGAACAAAGATTGTAGATGTACTTCAAAGCGAAGCTTTCGGTACGACCGTGAACGTGAAAGGGTGGGTGCGTACCCGCCGGGGTAGTAAGCAGGTGAATTTTATCGCCCTGAACGACGGTTCTACAATAAATAATGTTCAGATCGTTGTGGATGTGGAGAAGTTGGGCGAGGAGTACCTCAAACCGGTTACAACGGGAGCTTGCATCAGTGTGAACGGCATCCTTACGGAATCCGTCGGGAAAGGCCAGAAAGCGGAAATCCAAGCTACGGAAATCCAAATTTACGGAACGGCCGATCCGGCTACGTATCCTTTGCAGAAAAAAGGACATTCCCTCGAATTTCTTCGCGAAATAGCGCATCTGCGTCCGCGTACGAATACGTTCGGGGCTGTGTTCCGTATCCGTCACCACATGGCCATTGCTATTCATAAGTTCTTCCATGAGAGAGGATTCTTCTATTTCCATACGCCCATTATCACGGCTTCCGACTGTGAAGGGGCCGGACAAATGTTTCAGGTGACGACGATGAATCTGTACGATCTGAAGAAAAACGAGAAGGGTTCCATCGAATACGACAACGACTTTTTCGGCAAACAGGCCAGCCTGACCGTTTCCGGACAGTTGGAAGGCGAACTGGCTGCGATGGCATTGGGAGCTATTTATACGTTCGGGCCGACTTTCCGGGCTGAAAATTCCAATACGCCCCGCCACCTGGCCGAGTTCTGGATGATCGAACCGGAAGTAGCTTTCAACGAGATTGCCGAGAATATGCAGTTGGCGGAAGATTTCATCAAGTATTGCGTGCAGTGGGCGCTGGATAATTGTATGGATGATATTCGTTTCCTCAACGATATGTTCGATAAAGGGCTGATCGAACGTTTGCAAGGCGTGTTGAAAGACACCTTTGTCCGTCTGCCGTATACGGAAGGAATCAAGATCCTGGAGGCTGCGGTAGCGAATGGGCATACTTTCGAATTCCCTGTCTACTGGGGGGTCGATCTGGCTTCGGAGCACGAACGTTATTTGGTGGAAGAACATTTCAAACGCCCGGTTATCCTTACGGATTATCCGAAGGAGATCAAGGCTTTTTATATGAAACAGAACGAGGATGGAAAGACCGTTCGGGCGATGGACGTATTGTTCCCGAAAATCGGCGAGATCATCGGCGGTTCGCAGCGTGAGGAAGATTATGATAAGTTGCTGACGCGCGCAGGGGAAATGGGCGTACCTGAAAAGGATATTTGGTGGTATCTGGATACCCGCCGTTTCGGTACGGCTCCGCATTCCGGTTTCGGCCTGGGCTTCGAGCGGTTGTTATTGTTCGTAACGGGTATGGCGAATATCCGCGACGTGATTCCTTTCCCGCGTACGCCTAAGAATGCTGATTTCTAATCGTTACGAAATACTGATAAATGAAAAGGCTGTCTTCCCGTCAGGGGGAGACAGCCTTTTTTATTGTTGTGTCTATTCGTCGTCGTCCAGGTCGATGGGGATTTGCCGCTTGAAAGCTTCTTTGAAAGAGATCAACGATTCGGTGCGGGCTAATCCGAGCGGTTGGAGTTTGTTATGGATGATACTTAACAGATGTTGGTTGTTTTTGGCATAGATCTTAATGAAAAGGTCGTATTGGCCCGTGGTGTAATGACATTCCACCACTTCCGGAATGTTTTTCAAGGCTTCCGTGACGGAGGGGAACTGGCCGGGCGATTTTAAAAACAGACCCATGTATGCGCAGGTTTCGTAGCCTACTTTGGTGTTGTCGACAATGAATTCCGAACCTTTGATAACGCCTAAATTTGTCAATTTCTGAATGCGTTGATGAATGGCGGCTCCCGATACGTTGCATTCCCGGGCTACTTCCAGGAAAGGCATGCGCGCGTTGCCGATTATGAGTTTAAGGATTTTTTCGTCCAGTTCATCTAGTTGATGGTGTGCCATATATGTTATATATTTGTGTAGTAGTTTGTTTGTTTCTTACAATTTAATACAAATATAAGGAATATCTGATAACCGACTACTATTTTTCGGCCTGAATATTTGGTTTCGTAAGTTTGCTTGCAGACCGGTCGGAGTCGTTTTCGGGATATTCCTCCAAATTTTAGTGTGCAATGAATGTAGATGATCGTATTGTTTGCCGCCCACTCACGGATGCCGGCGATCCTTTGTTAGAACAGGTAAAGCATACCTATGAGGCTTCATTTCCAACCAATGAGCGGCGTGATTTCGCTTTGCTGAGGGAGTTGGTAAAAGAGAGTCCGTATTTCCGTATGTATGCTTTGTTTCGGGGAAAAACGTATGTGGGCTTCCTCACCGCCTGGGGTTTCGAAACCTTTGTTTATATCGAGCATTTTGCCATCGATGAAGCAGCGCGGTGCGGGGGAATCGGAGCCGAGGCTATGAGGCAGTTTCTGGCTTCTACAGCGCTTCCCGTTGTCTTGGAAGTGGAATTGCCTACCGATGAGCTTAGTCGTCGCAGAATCGGGTTCTATGAGCGTCTGGGCTTTGTTTTGGATACGCATCCGTATTTCCAACCTCCTTATCATCCGGGCGACGAGCCGCTGGAAATGCATTTGATGTATGTGGGCGATGTGAAGATGGAAGAGAGGTTTGAACCGATCAGCAAGCAGCTTCACCGGGAAGTGTATGGAATAAGCAAAGATTGATTTCGGCAGACTTTCGGGGGCACGAGGCTTCAGAGGCTGAGGTACTTCTTATCTTAGATCAGCTTTTGTATTTGTATTTTCTCTTCTTCCTGTTTTTTATTCCCTTTACTAACGCTTATTTTTAGCGGTTCTCTCTGGGTATCCGGTTTCTACATATAAAAAGGCCGTCACATTTTGCATG
>DBFJSK010000446.1:0-3057 GCA_048403675.1 Tannerellaceae bacterium
TGGGGTTTGGAGAAGAGCCTCCTATAGAGAATCTCATGCCTGTGCGAATTGGGAATGCCTTTATGGCTTCGGAAAAAGAATGCGGGGGATGGTTGAAAATATTGGAAGATATCCATGCAAATGTTATTCAAAAAGAATCGGTAGTGGAAACGGTTATGGATACCACGGGCCCTAATATGATTAATCGATTATTTGCACGGCTAAAGACGGAAAATAAGGCTACGAGTTTGCCTTATTTATTAGTGACTCCTGTAAGTAAATTTGATGTGAAAAACTATATGTATAATAAGGAAACGGCTTCTTTCCATAAAAAAATTGAAAAAGCTTACTGTGCTCATTATTTTTTTGGGAGTTGGAATGCTTGTATATCCCTTTATTGAGAATAATATGGAAGATCTTTTTGTGAAATATAAGGATGAATTGAAAGACGGTCTTAGATACATGGTGTTGAGAGCGGAATTATTGGATAACAGGAGTTTGTATAATGGGAGATTGGGAATGATGATTATTTTCTTCGAATATAGTCGCTATAAGGGAGACTCATTATTCGAACGGTTTGCGGAGGAAATGCTCGATGCCTATGAACTGCCTGACACCTTATCTTGGCGTTTTGACGATGGAATGGCGGGTATCGGATGGGGAATTGTCTATTTGTTGTCCAGGAAATTTATAGAGGGAGATGTGAATGATATATTATTTGATCTGGACAAAAAGATGCTGGAAGATGCTGGAGTAAAATATGAAGATAGAAAGGGTGTTTGGACTTATTTAGCATATCGGCGCCGGTATGCTATAGAAAATAGAATCGTATTTCCGTTGGTGTCTGTGTGGAATCATTGGCGAAAAGAAAATATTTCTCTTGATGAAGAGAGTCGTGTATTGAATACGATATGGAATTCTTGTTCGAAGTGAATTATTTTACTTTTCCGATTAATCAGGCCTTCCGACCGATTGAAAAAATCCGGTCTTTGCCTTTTTACAGCAAAGTGGAATAGGGGGGGAATAAGTATCTTTGCTACAGACAAAACAAAGAGAGGCTACACTTTGGCTTAATCAAGCAGAGTTTGCTTCTGCGCTCGGTTTGCACTATCTTTGCCTAAAAAATAATACGCATTTATAACTAACGAGCTTATGTTTACGGGTAGACTTTATCGTTTGGCGCTCCGGCGCTCGGGTGGGATGAGAAAAGCAGTCGTTTTTTTTCTCCCTTTTATTTTGCTTACCGTCCTTTCTGCCTGTATTCAGTCCTCTACAAAGGGGCTGAATGAGGAAGAAGTACTCGGCAAAAAGATTTTTTTCGACGAATCCCTTTCCCAGCCTGCCGGCCAATCGTGCGGTACCTGTCATACGGCCGAAAAAGGCTATGCCGACCGCTACGGACGGATCACTTCCGAAGGAGCTGTAAAAGCGCTATTTAGTAACCGCAACTCGATGAGCAGCGCCTATGCGGCGTATGTACCCCCCTTGCATTATGACGAAGAAGAAGAAACGTATGTGGGCGGCTTATTTTGGGACGGTCGCGTCAATACGCTGGAAGAACAAGCGCTTCAACCTTTTATCAATCCGTTGGAGATGGGAAATAAAGACTTGGCCGCCGTAGCCTTAAAAATCAAGCAGGCTCCTTATTACTCCGAGCTGGTGGGGCTGTATGGAAAAACAGCCTCTACCGACACGCTGCTCCTACAGGTGGCCTGTGCTTTGGCGGCTTACGAACGGTCGGCGGAAATGAATCCCTTCACCTCGAAATACGATGCCTGGAAAGCCGGACGTTGCCATCTTACGCGACAAGAAAAGAAAGGATGGAAACTGTTCAAAGGAAAAGCATTATGCGCCGAATGTCATGTAATCGATCGCGATGAACGGGCCGGTAAAGTGCTGTTTACGGATCATACCTACGATAATCTGGGTATACCCTCAAATCCTGACAACCCTTTTTTCCAGGTAGGCCCCCCTTACAATTTGCACGGGTGCGATACGGTCGATGGGGGATTGGGAGTTGTGCTGGGAGATGTGGCGGAGTGTGGAAAATTTCGAGTGCCTACCTTACGGAATATCGCACGGACGGCTCCTTACGGGCATAACGGCTATTTTAAAACCTTAGCGGAAATCGTGCATTTTTATAATGTCCGGGATGTGGAAGAGTTTCCGGCACCGGAATATGCCCCTACCGTCAATAAGGAAGAATTAGGAAATCTGGGGCTGACGGCCGAAGAAGAAGCGGCGTTGGTTGCTTTCCTCGGTACGTTGACCGACGGTTATCAGCCTAAGTAACTCGTCTTGCGTTTCTTTGCTTTTTTCTGAACCTTTTTCTTCCGGATACAGTTTTGTATTATAAAATACATAAACAAAAGGAAAAAGTTAAAATATGGCAAAGAAAGTAGCCGAGCAGTTAGTCGAAACCCTGGAGCAGGCGGGGGTAAAGCGTATCTACGCCGTGACAGGCGATAGTCTGAATGAAGTAAATGAAGCCGTGCGTAAGAACGGGCATATCCAGTGGATTCATGTGCGGCATGAAGAAACTGGCGCGTATGCCGCGGGAGCCGAGGCGCAACTTACCGGCCATTTGGCTTGTTGCGCGGGCAGTAGCGGTCCGGGGCATGTTCATTTAATCAACGGGCTTTACGATTGTCACCGTTCGGGAGCCTCCGTGTTGGCAATTGCTTCTACGATCGCTACTTTCGAGGCGGGAACCAAATATTTCCAGGAAACCAATACCATCAAACTGTTCGACGATTGCAGTTATTACAATCAAGTTGCGAATACGCCCCAACAAACCATCCGGATGCTTCAGGGAGCTATGCAGGCAGCTATTTCGCTCAAAGGAGTAGGCGTCCTGGGTTTGCCAGGCGATGTGGCGGCTGCAGAAGCAGCCGATCCGATTTCGTCGGCCTGTTCCTTTCCTACGCGTGAACATGTAGTTCCTACTTCTGAAGATTTAGTCCGGTTGGCGCGTTTGCTCAATGAAGCGAAGAATGTGACGCTTTATTGTGGCATCGGGGCCAAAGAGGCGCATGACGAAGTGGTGGAATTATCCAAACGGTTGCATGCGCCGGTGGC
>DBFJSK010000447.1:0-4455 GCA_048403675.1 Tannerellaceae bacterium
GAGGCGGCTGGAGCCTCTCTTCCATTTTTTTTTCCAGCGAGGCTACGCGGCAGAGGGTCGCTTCCAATTCAGGCCGGATCAGGTCGCTATCGGTAATCCGCACCCCGTTCCGGATCAGGTAGCTACCCTCATACGGATCGGCAGGGGCGGATGCCGGAAAGAGGAAGGGAAAAGCGGCGAGGGCCAGCAGGATAGCGGCTGCGCATGCGCCGGCTATACGGAGAATCTTTGCCCGGCTCGTTTTCTCCGGTTTCCGGACAGATGCCGGCCTGGAAAAAGGTGGCGCTTTTTCTTTTTCCGGCAGACCTGTGGTTTCCGCGGTGAGAATGGCGGGGGGCGTTTGCCAGAGAGTAGGCGGGGATAAGGAGGGGGAAGCGTCGGACAAACCGTTGCCGAAAAAAACGAATAACGATTGATAAGGCTTCCACCGCTGGGATAATTCCGGATTCGCAAAAAAGGCATACAGTTCTTTTTCCTCGTCGTGAGAAGTCTCGCCGTCGAAAAAACGTTTCAGTAGCATTTCTATTCTATTCATTTCCTCCGTTTTCATACATTTTGCCATTTGTTAAATAAGTCTTTTACCCGTTTGCGCGCTCTGGATAAGTTCATTCGGACGGCCCCGGGCGAACTTCCGGTCAGGGCGGCTATTTCTTCTACCTCGAAGCCTTCCACATGTTTCATCCAAAGAACGGTTTGTTGTAAATCGGGCAAGCGTTGCATGATCCGGAGTACCTGATGGAAGCTGTCGCGGAGTTCGAGCCGGGTATCCGGAGCCGGTTGATCGCTTGCCATATGAAGCATCTCGCCGTCTCCATCCATGCGATCTTTCACGCGAAGGCGATTCAGGCAAAGATGTTTGGTGATCTGCATCGCCAAAGCACCGATTTCGCGATACCGGTCAAGGTCGTCGCGAATATACCACAATTTGAGAAAAACCTCCTGTATCATGTCCTCCGCTTCATCGGGATCGCCGAGCAAGCGGTGTGCATAAGCCAACAATTTCTTCCTCAGAGGTAGTATTTCTCTTTTAAATGTTTCTTGTTCCATTCTACTTAAATGACACGCGAAAGCGCCAAACGTAACATTTTTTCTTGAGAAAAAACAAAAGGAGATAAAAAAGCCGAATGAGATGAAATAGACTCCGATCCCATCGTTTTTTTACCTTTTGCGGTTTGGAACGCTTTCGTTCCGCCCGGATCGACCTTGAGTTCGTCTTTGAAAACGTTTTTATAACCGTCTTCGAAACTATCGCCGAAAAAAACAGGGGGGAGTAACTTCCTCTTCCGGAAATACTCCCCTCCCCCCCTACCTTCCGGCACCCGGGCTGCTCCCGGGCGTCGGGAAGCGTTTTTATTCGCTCTTCAAACTTCCTACCGGATCTTCATTCGCCACTTTCCACGCTCGTATACAGACACACAGCAAAATAACAATCCATATCGCCAGGCCGCACCCCAGAAAAAGCCACAGTGTCAAGGGAAGCTTGGCCACGAATTGTTTCAACCATTCCGCCCCGACGGCATAAGCCAGTACCATACCGACTAAAAAGGCCGGCAACGCAGTTAGCGTAACATCCTTGCTGATAAGTTGCAAAATGATGCGGACTGTCGCGCCGTTTACTTTCCGTATAGCTATTTCCTTGCTCCGCCGGTTGATTTCGTCTTCCGTATAGCCCAGCAGACCCAGCAAGGTGATGATAACCATAATCAGCGATGCGGCGAACACGGCATTCCTGAACAGGCGGATTTCCTTGTAGTTCCATTCGAAAGTATCCTGGTAAGGTAAAAAACTGATTTCATCGTTATGGCTAAGGGTTTTAAGCCGTTCATTGAATTGCGACAGCCGGTTGGCGGTAAGCGGAGTTTTCAATCGAAGCGCCAGTTCCCGGGCCGGGCCGTATTGCGGTAAGGCGGCAGAAGGCAAAATCACAATGGCGGGGATTTCCTGCAGAAACGATATATATTGGAAATCCTTAATCACGCCGCATATCGTGTAAATCGTATCGAAGTAACTGAATTGATAGCCGACAGGATTGTCGATTTGAAACAGATGCACGGCTGTTTCGTTTACCATGACCTCGCCTTGTGTAGCCGACGAGCTGGTAAATGCGCGGCCGGCGGCCAGTTGCATGCCCAAGGTTTGCACATAATCTTCGTCGGCTTTCATACAGCGACCGGTGAAGAGTTCGCGGCCGGTCGCGCGGTCGACCACCGAATTACCTGATAGCCATTCCACCGGCATGGCGCTGGTCAGGCAAGCTTTCTCTACTTCGGGCATGCGTTCGAATTCGGCTTTCAAAGTACGTAATTGGTCTGTATCAAGTTCTTCCAGTTGCGGAGTGAAGAGTATGTTTTCGGTGGTATACCCCATTTCCTTGTTCAACATCAACCGGTATTGCAGAAAAATAATCGTCAGCAGACAAATCATGAAGGTAATCCCGGTAAATTGGGAAAAAAGGAGGATTTGTTTCCACCGGCGTTTGTTTTCGGTATAAGTGCGGAATACTTGCGTGACGGGAATGGTGGCGAACAATCGTCCGGGGATCAGCCCGGCTATCACCAAAAGGCTCAGCACGACCAAAAAGGCGACCCATAGGTTAGCGACGGAAAAGAGCGCGCGCAGGTCGGTATGGATCAGTTGTTCGATCGGAGCGCGGAAAAGGTAGATTAAGAAGACGGCTGCCAGGAGGGAGAGAAAAACCAGCAGTCCGGTTTCGTACATAAAAAGTGCAAAGATGTTGCCTGCAGACGCGCCGTTGCATTTATGTACGCCGATCGACTTGGCCCGCACCGTCAAAGAAGAAACGGAAATCAGGACATAATTCATGGCGGCTACAAAAAGGAGAGAAAATGCCAGCAAGCTAAGGATATAACACATGCGGAGCACAGTCGGATCGGCCGAGTGTAACTGGGATACGGGCTTTAAAGTATGTTCCATCACCCAGCCTTTCATTTCCTGGGCTTCCACATCGAAGTGGCGCCGCAACAGAGCGGGTATTTTTTCCTCAACCGTTTGCGGATCGATACCGGGGGCGAGCTTGACGTATCCTGAGAAGCCGTCTCCCCGTGTCCAGTTTTCATTCTTCCCGCGTCCGAACCACGAGGAAAGGGAGTAAACGGCATCGAATTGCAGGTGGCAGTTTTTCGGCACATCGGCAAATACGCCGGTCACGGTTATCGGGTCTTTATCCATCCGGATTTCCCGGCCTATCGGATCGGAGGTGCCGAACAGGCGCTGTGCCATCGATTCGGAGATAAACAACGCCTTGGGAAGACAAAGGTCTTTCGCCTGACCCCGCACGACCTGGAAACCGAGGGTTTGAAAGAAAAGGGAATCGGCGATGACGGTTTCTTCCGTGAATTTGTGTTCACCTACTTCATACTGGTTCTCCACGACGTTCATGAAGATAGTGGTGCCTGCTATGACTTCATCCAGATCTTCGTAGAGGGTAGGCGCATACGGAGCGTTTACCGCCGAGCCTTCATAATTCGACTGATTGCCTATTTGGAGCTTACGGTGAAGTTGGTAAATCCGGTCGGCATCGGGATAAAAACGGTCGAAACTCATTTCAAAGGCCACTTGGGTAAATAAGACAAGTCCCACCACGAGTCCGAGCGTCAGCGATACGGATTTAAGGAAATGCCGGCCTTTTCCGCGGCGCAGGTAACGAAGGGTATAAAAAAATGACTTCATATGGTTTTTATGAGGTGAACTGAAAATGAATCAAAAGAGTTGAAAACAAGACCTTGTCCCTGGCCGGTGAGAATGCGAACGCCTTGCTTAGATAAATTCGCTGACCGAGGAAACAATGCTACCGTCGAACAGATTGATTACACGATGGGCGAAGCTGGCATCGTGTTTGGAGTGGGTTACCATCACGATCGTCGTACCCTCTTTATTCAATTCCGTAAGCAGTTGCATCACTTCGGCTCCGTTTTTACTATCCAGGTTACCGGTCGGCTCATCCGCCAAAATGATTTTCGGATTCGACACCACCGCCCGAGCAATGGCAACGCGTTGTTGCTGACCGCCCGATAGCTGCTGAGGGAAATGGGCGGCGCGATGGCTGATGTTCATCCGTTTGAGGATTTCCGTTACCATTTGCTTCCGTTCGGCCGCTTTGATGTTGAGGTAAGTAAGGGGAAGCTCCACGTTTTCGTAGACGTTCAGTTCGTCGATCAGGTTGAAGCTTTGGAACACGAAACCGATATTGCCTTTGCGCACTTGGGTGCGTTCCTTTTCTTTCAGGTGGCCTACTTCCATATCGCCCAGGTAATAATTGCCTTCCGAAGGGTTGTCGAGCAGACCCAATATATTTAACAGGGTAGATTTTCCACAACCGGACGGCCCCATAATAGCCACGAATTCCCCGTCTTTTACCTCCAGCGATACTTTATTCAATGCGATCGTTTCAACTTCTTCCGTACGGAAAAATTTACTTAATCCTTCGATTTTAAT
>DBFJSK010000448.1:0-1869 GCA_048403675.1 Tannerellaceae bacterium
GGCGGGCAAGGATGAAGGGGGATAAGAAGGGGGCTGTTTTCCGCTTGGGAAACAGCCCCCTTTTCCGTGTTTTTAGTTGCCTTTTTTCGTGGAGTCCGTTTACCGGCGGGCTATACCCCGCTGTCTTTCCCCTCAGTCCGCTATTCGCTTTTTTAGCCGAGTGGTTCGAAAGGAAGTTCCACATCCTTGCGATAGCCGCTGCCGGTGAAGGTGGCGATCAGTTCGCCTTGTTCGTTGGTAATGCGCACTTCGCAATTCGAAAGCCGTTTATGGCTGAATACTTCGCGGGCTTCGGCATACAGATAGCCTTTACTTTCCGCTTTGAAGAAATGAATCGTCGACGTAGTGGAAAGCGTCAGCCGGGCGTGGCTGTTGGAGGCGGCCGCAAAGGCCAGGTCGGCCAGGGTGAAGATGGCGCCCCCCTGACAGACGCCGCCGCCGTTCAGGTGTTCGGGTTTGATTTCCATCCGGGCGCGGGCATAGCCGCCGGCTGTTTCCAAAAGTTCAACGCCGGCCAGCAGGGCGAATTTGTCACCTTGCAAAAATTCGTATATCGTCATGGCCGTCTTATTTGTTCAATTTCCATTCGGCGCCTTCTTTGGTATCTTTGATTTCGAAACCGAGGGCGGTCAACTCGTTCCGGATTTTGTCCGAGGTGGCCCAGTCTTTGTTGGCTTTGGCCTGCTGGCGGATCGATAAAAGCAGATCGACTGCTTTACCGAACGTTTCGTAGGAATTGCCGGCCGTCGAGGCTTCGTCTTTCAAGCCGAGTATATCGAACAGGAAGGTGTGGAAGACTGCTTGCAATTCTTTCAGGTCGTCGGCCGAAATCGTCGCTTTGCCGTCTTTTACCGAGTTGATGGCCCGGGAAGCGTCGAACAGGTGGGAGATGACGATCGGCGAATTCAAATCGTCGTTCATCGCTTCGTAACATTTGTCTCGAAGGCCTTTTACATCGACGGTCGTGAGGGCCGAAGGTTGCAACTTTTGCAGGTGTTTATACGCTTCCATCAACCGGTCGAGCCCTTTTTCGGCGGCTTGCAGCGCTTCGTTGCTGAAATCGACGGTGCTCCGGTAATGGGCCATCAGGATGAAGAAACGGATCGTCATCGGGGCATAGGCTTGATGCAGGCCGGAATGATTGCCGGAGAAGAATTCGCCCAGGGTGATGAAGTTGCCCAGCGATTTGCCCATCTTCTGGCCGTTGATGGTAATCATGTTGTTGTGCATCCAGTAATGTACCATCTCGTCGCCTCCGGAAGCCACAGCTTGGGCGATTTCGCATTCATGGTGCGGGAAAATCAAGTCCATGCCGCCTCCGTGAATGTCGAAATGTTCGCCCAGGTATTTTTTGCCCATGGCCGTACATTCGCAATGCCAGCCGGGGAAACCGTCGCTCCAGGGCGAGGGCCAACGCATGATGTGTTCGGGTTGGGCGCATTTCCAGAGTGCGAAATCGATGGGGTTGCGCTTTTCATCCTGGCCGTCGAGGGCGCGGGTGGCGCCCAGCATATCTTCCACGTTGCGTCCGGAAAGGATGCCGTAGCGATGGTCTTTATTGTATTTCTCCACGTCGAAATAAACCGACCCCTGGCTTTCGTAGGCGTATCCCTTGTCGAGGATTTGTTTGACAAGTTCGATTTGTTCGATGATATGGCCCGATGCGTGCGGTTCGATGCTGGGAGGAAGTACGTTGAGCGCTTCCATGGCTTGGTGGTAGCGGTTCAGATAATACTGTACCACTTCCATCGGCTCCAACTGTTCCAGACGGGCTTTTTTGGCGACTTTGTCTTCTCCGTCGTCGGCGTCGTGTTCGAGGTGACCTACGTCGGTGATGTTGCGCACATAACGTACTTTATATCCCAAATG
>DBFJSK010000449.1:0-1719 GCA_048403675.1 Tannerellaceae bacterium
CGGGGTGGGGCGTCGGTTTCTTTGAAGGGGGCACGGGGGGCTGGGGGCGGGGTGGAGGATCTCAGGGCGGGAGCTCAGAGCGGGATGTAGGGGGGGATCTCAGGGCGCGGTTCCTTTATTTTAATGGGGCGTGTACAACAAAGTAGTGGTTTCTTCGTTGATAAGGGAAATGAATTTTTTGCTGGGCGTTCCTGGCTTTCGATACTTCCGATAGTTTCGATAGTTTCGATAGTTTCGATGCTTTCCATGCGTGTAATAGGTTCGATGCATCGGATACGTTTGATGTGTTAAATTCAGGAAAGAAGCAGGGAGGCGAAAATAGTTTTTGCCGTAAGCGGGCGGTTTTGAAATTGGGGGCTTACAGGCAGGCAGAGGGCAGTTCGATATTTTCAAAACGTCGGTATGGGGGGCAGCGAGTGGGGTGCGCTACGCATTGAAATGCAAGTGTGCGGCTTTAAAATGGCAAGAAAAGACTTCGCGACGCTTTCAACCTGCCCGGAATTATTTTGTTTCCTAAAATAACCTTATCTTTGCGCGGTGGGGCGAGGGAAAACGATAGCCCTTCGATAGCCTTTGAGCGACAGAGAGGCATGTAAACGGCAAGCCAGCCAGGGTGTAGAAGGCATCCCGAGGGCCGGCTCAGCCGTTCGGACCGCCGGCGGGGTTGTCGGGAGAAACGGACTCTTTGTCGTATACTTATATTGTAAATTTAAAAACTCACTAGTTATATGAAACGGATCATCGAAATATGCGCTAATTCGGCCCAGAGTTGTGTCGAAGCCGAGGCCGGCGGCGCCACGCGGGTGGAACTTTGCGCCGGCATTCCCGAAGGGGGCACGACGCCTAGTTATGGCGAGATCAAGACCGCTCAGGCCCTTACTTCTTCCATCGATATCAATGTGATTATCCGTCCCCGGGGGGGCGATTTTCTGTACACGCCGGCCGAGATCGAAGCTATGTTGGCCGACATCGAGTTGTGCAAGCAGCTTGGCGTACACGGCGTAGTGTTCGGATGTCTGACTAAGCAGGGCGATATTGACGTTCCTTTGATGCGCCGTCTGATCGAGGCTGCCCGGCCTTTATCGGTAACCTGCCACCGGGCTTTCGACGTTTGCCGTGATCCCTTGGCCGCGCTTGAACAGCTTATCGACTTGGGTTGCGACCGGGTCTTGACTTCGGGCCAACAGTCGGATGCCGTGAAAGGTATTCCCTTGATTGCCGAATTGGTGAAACAGGCTGCCGGACGGATCATTATCATGCCCGGCTGCGGTGTGCGCGAGAATAATATCGCCCGGATCGAGGCCGAAACGGGAGCATCCGAGTTTCACACCTCGGCCCGGAGCATCGTGTACAGCCGGATGGAATACCGCAACGAAAATGTGCCCATGGGAAGCAGTATTGTTTCTTCCGAATTCGAAACGGTACAAACCGATCGCGAAAAGGTGGCGGCATATGTATAAGAGCCGGTTCCTGCCGGTATCGCTGTAACAGGGAGCGGGGAGGAGCTTAAGGCCGAAGATGGATTGATTTTGCTTTATGCATAGGGTATAGCGAGCGCCTTTCAGGAGGGGGATAAAAGGTGCTCTTTCTTTACAAAAGAACTGTTATTCAGAGTTTTTCGAAAACATTCTTTTTCTGTTGTGTCCCGGAAAAGGGCCTCGTTTTTTCCGTGTAGAAGCCGGTCGGCCAACGTGGTGCCGCCTTTTGCGGAGGGACGTA
>DBFJSK010000450.1:0-4896 GCA_048403675.1 Tannerellaceae bacterium
TTTTTTAATTTTGTACGATCAATACGGTACAGATGATACTCAAAAAGCTTTCTATCCTCAATTACAAGAATATCCCTCAGTCGGAAATCGGTTTTTCTCCGAAGATGAACTGTTTTTTCGGCAATAACGGCATGGGTAAAACGAACTTGTTGGATGCCATCCACTATCTTTCGTTTTGTAAGAGCCATATCAATACGCCTGATAACCAAATTATCCGTACGGAAGAAGAGATGTGCGTGATTCAGGGAACCTACGATTACGAGGGGCGCGACGAGACTATATTTTGTGCCTTGCGCCGCCGCCAACGGAAACAGTTCCGCCGCAACAAAAAAGAGTATGACAAATTATCCGAACATATCGGGCTTTTGCCGCTCGTGATGGTTTCTCCCGCCGATTCCGACTTGATCCGGGGGGGGAGCGATGAACGACGCCGGTTCCTGGACTTGATTATTTCTCAGCAAGATAAACTTTATCTACATAGTCTTATCCAGTACAACAAGGCGTTGCTTCAACGCAATACCTTGTTGAAGGAACAGTGCACCGACGCTTCGCTCTATGATGTATTGGAAATGCAACTGGGCATGTACGGACAAATGGTTTACGAAAAACGCCGGGCGCTGGTGGAAGAGTTTACGCCGCTGTTTAATGCATATTACCAAACGATTTGCCGTTCGACCGAAGAAGTGGGTTTACATTATATTTCCACGCTCGAAACAGGCGATTTGCCGGAGACGTTGCGTGCCAACCGCGAACGCGAGCGGATTCTGGGGTATACTTCCTCCGGCGTTCATAAAGACGAACTGGAAATGACGCTGGGCGGAGCGCTGATCCGCAGGATCGGCTCGCAGGGACAGAACAAAACGTATCTGATTGCTTTGAAACTGGCGCAATTTATGTTTCTGGCCCGTAAGGGGCAGACGACGCCGATTCTATTGCTCGACGATATTTTCGATAAACTGGATGCTGTCAGGGTGGAGGAAATTATCAAGTTGGTGAGTAGTCGCGATTTCGGTCAAATCTTTATTACGGATACCAACCGGAAGTACCTGGATGCCATTCTGGCGGCGATGGATCATGCCTATGCCTTGTTCCGGGTGGAGCAGGGCGAGGTTTATCCATTGGAAGATTCGGAGGGAACGGTCTATCCTGCCCGCATGGACGAAGACGAGGCACAAACTCTGGAGGAATCGGCGGAAAAGGCTATGGGGCCGGCGGCCGGAGCGTCTTCGGATGAAGTTGAAACTTCTGGCAGGGATCGTTCATAAAGAAGGGAAGCGCATGAAAAGAAAAAATACACAACTTTTGGGTGAGGTGCTACGGGATTTTTTCGAGGATCATACCGAATTGTACGAGAAGATCCTGGAGGTTCGCGTACAGCGGGGCTGGGGAGAGATTCTGGGCCCGATGGTGATGCAGTATACCCGGAATATTTACGTGAAAGACAGGGTGATGTATGTGTCGCTGACTTCTTCGGTGCTTCGGAGCGAATTGGTGCTTTGTCGCGACCGGCTGTTGAGGAGTTTGAACGCCTATGCGGGATCGGCCGTGCTCAGGGATTTGGTGATCCGGTAGGGGGGAAGTTCTTTTCCGGGGGGCCTAACGGCTTTTTCCGGCTACTTTATTTTTACACGTGCTCCGTATATGTTCTCCGGGCTTGCGGGGAGTCGGGATAAACGGGGGGGAATTGATTACGACTGCTTTTTTAGTCCGTCCATGCAGTCGTTTCCTTTTCAGAAATAATCAGATTCATTTTTTTATCGAACGGTTCGGTCGGAATGGCGTCAAAAAGCTGGAAATCAAAGCAAATACCGATTTTGGGGATGTGCAGTTCCGCCAGCAAACGGTCGTAATAACCCTTACCGCGTCCGAGACGGTTGTTGTGCCGGTCGAAAGCGATGCCGGGTACGATAATCAGATCGAGTGCCGGATAAGCGATGGCGGTGGCGGGAGAAGTTTCCGCTTCGGTTGGCTCGAAAATCCCGAAGGAGCCGGTTTTCAGATGTTCGCTGCCGCGATAGGGTAGTAAACGGAGGTCGTCTCCTTCTACTGCCGGGAGATAAAGCGTTTTCTCCGTGTGCCATTTTTCGATAAATCCCGCGGTTTGCACTTCGCCGGGAAGGGCATGGTAGAGGGCGATACGCGAAGCGCTCCGGAACAGATCCGTCTGTTCCAGGCGTTCGAGTATGCGGTGGGATTGCTCAGACAATATAGTCTTCGTATATTTTTTCTTTTGCAAGGCCATATCTTTTCGAAGGGCCTGCTTGGCTGTGTAGCGTTCCATCTGAGGGTGTGTTTACAGTTTCTATGTCCGGAAAAGCTTTGCCGGCTTTCAGAATTTCGATCGCGCGTTTGAGGGTTATATCGTCTTTGAGGAAAATCGGATAGAATCCGGCTTCGTCAAAGAAGTTCCGTACGATATAGGCTTGCAACTGGTTCTCGATCAGCGCGCTGGAGATTGCAATCAGGGTAGGACGCTTCTTGATGCCTTTGGTGGCGGCGAAATTGGTGAAGTCGGCCAGCAACGGTTGCTTTTCGAGGTAAGCGTACAGTTCTTCCCAGGTGCGGAAAGAAGAGAGCTTTTCGCGGTTGCGGTCGGAATATTCCAGGGCGTAAAGGTAAAGCGTACCGTTGTTGATGATGTTCGAATAGTAGGAGGTGATGCCGCTGGTGTCCCGCGGAATGAAAATGTCGGGCATGATGCCGCCTCCGCCATAAACGGTACGTCCTTTTATGGTTTGGTATTTCAGCGAATCGTCCATTTTGATGCTGTCGGCCGAGTCGAATTCGCCGTGCATATAGCGGTTGTATATGTCTTGGTCGTATTCGTCGTTTTTACCCATTTCGTAGTTTTTCTGGATGCAACGGCCCGAAGGGGTATAGTAGCGGGCGATAGTCAACCGCAGGGCCGAACCGTCGCTCAGGGCGATTTGCGTTTGTACCAGCCCTTTGCCGTAGGTGCGGCGTCCGATGATCTGGCCGCGGTCGTTGTCTTGGATAGCGCCGGCGAAGATTTCGCTGGCGGAGGCCGAGATTTCGTCGGTCAATACTACGATCGGGGCGTCTTTGCAGGTGCCGGTGCCGTTGGCGTAGACGTCGGCGCGGGGGAACGATTTGCCTTCCGTATAAACGATCAGACGTCCTTCGGGCATGAATTCGTTAATCATATTGATAGCCGCTTCCATGTAGCCGCCGGTGTTGTTGCGCAGGTCGATGATGAAAGAGTTGCATCCTTTTTGTTTTAATTCGGCAATGGCGGTGATGAATTCGTTGTATGTATTGCGGGCGAATTTGCTGACTTTGATGTAACCGATGCCTTCGGCGGCTTCGTAAGCTACGTCGACGGAATGAACGGGTACGTCGCCGCGGGTGACGTCGAAGTAGAGCAAATCGGGTTCATTGCCTCGTTTGACGCCTAGCTTGACGGTGCTGTTTTTGGCCCCGCGCAGGGTTTTCATGATTTTGGCCTGGCTGGTTTTGTTGCCGGAGAAAACCGAGTCGTTGATGGTGATGATCCGGTCGAACGGAAGCAGGCCGGCTTTTTCGGCGGGGCCTCCGTTGATGACGTTAATCACGAGAATGGTGTCGGTTTGCATGTTGAACGATACGCCGATACCGCTGAACGATCCTTCCAGTTCTTCGTTGACCATCGAGGCGTCTTCGGCCGGAATGTAGACCGAGTGGGGGTCGAGTTCGCTGAAGATTTTCGGAATGGCGCCTTCTACCAGGTCGGTCATGTCGACGGTGTCGACGTATTGTTCGTCGATAATGTCGAGGATGGCGTTGATTTTGTTGCCGCTCGAATAGGTGCGGTGTTTTCCTTTGTTAAGGGATAGGTAATGGTTGCCGATGAAGATTCCCAAGGCGATGCTGCATGCGATAATCACGGGCAACCATACGGTTAGTTTTTTATTTTTGTCCATCATAAAATCTCTCTTTATTCTTGTATTTCAATATAATCTACTATAACACCGGCGCGTTTCAATAAGTTGCAACCTTCGTCGGTACGGTATTTCTCGGAGTACACTACGCGTTTGATGCCCGACTGGATGATGAGTTTGGAGCATTCGATGCAGGGGGCGGAGGTGACGTATATGGTGGCGCCCTTGCTGCTGTTCGACGAAGCGGCTACTTTGGTGATGGCATTGGCTTCGGCGTGGAGCACATAGGGCTTGGTGACGTTGTTTTCGTCTTCGCAAACGTTCTCGAACCCGGCCGGCGTGCCGTTGTATCCGTCGGAGATAATCATCTGGTCTTTTACGATGAGGGCTCCTACCTGACGTCGTTTGCAATAGGAGTTCTCGGCCCAGACGGCGGCCATCCGGAGATAGCGTTTGTCTAATTCGAATTGCTTGTCTGTTTTTTCACACATCACGCATTCTTTTGTTTTTAGCTGTGTATTCGAGTTGCAAAAGTAGTGAATATTTGAGAGAATAAAGCGGGGCGTCCCCTATATTTTTGGATAGGGGAGTGCCGTGGGCGGGGGAAATCAGGAAGGTTTCTTGATTCCGTTGCGTATCAGCAAGGCGTCGATGGTGGGTTCTTGGCCGCGGAAGCGTTTGTATAACACGGCCGGATCTTCGGTTCCCCCTTTCGAAAGTATTTCCCGGCGGAAGGAGGCGGCGGTTTCCTGGTTGAAGATGCCGGCGGCTTTGAAGGCGGCGAAGGCGTCGGCGTCGAGTACTTCGGCCCATTTGTAGCCGTAATAGCCGGCGGCGTATCCTCCCGAGAAGATGTGTCCGAAATTGCTGCTCATCAGGCTTTCGGGTATCTCGGTGAGAAGGGCGGCGTCGGCCCAGGCTTGCTTTTCGAAAGCGTGTACGTCGCCTTCGAAAGGTTCGGTAAGGGTGTGCCAGGCCATGTCGAGCAGTCCGAAGCTGATTTGGCGGCAACAGAGGT
>DBFJSK010000451.1:0-11108 GCA_048403675.1 Tannerellaceae bacterium
AGCGTGTCGAAAGCCACGGAGGCCGGATCGGAACCCATCTTTTGTTTCACCACGGGCACCCCCACGCGCTCGCCCCAGATCACCAATTGTTCTACGGCGGCGGCCCGGAATGTATCGGCGGCGCCCAGGTACACGTTTTTTCCGGCTTTTTTGAATTGGTAAGCCAATTTGCCGATCGTGGTGGTTTTGCCCACTCCGTTCACCCCCACGACCATGATTACGTAGGGCTTTTTATCCGCCGGCAGGGTAAAACCTTCTCCGTCGTCGGTATTGTTTTCAGTAAGCAGCGATGCGATCTCTTCGCGCAGGATGGCCGTTAGTTCCTGGGTGGTGACGTATTTATCTTTGGCCACGCGTTTTTCGATCCGTTCGATGATTTTCAGGGTGGTATCGACGCCTACGTCGGAAGTAATCAGGACTTCTTCCAGGTTATCCAACACTTCGTCGTCGACTTTGCTTTTACCGGCAATGGCTCTGGTTATTTTGGAAAATACGTTTTCTTTTGTTTTCGATAAACCCTTGTCTAAGGTTTCTTTTTTCTCTTTACTGAAAAAGCTAAAAATACCCATATATTGCTTACTTTATTTATTTGGCTGCTAAGATACTACATAATTGACAATTATCGATTGCCTCCGATAAATTATTTTGGGGGGAGGCGAAGGAACGCCCCCCGCTGCGCCGCTGTCAACACATCCGGTTTTTATAATCGGCATAGTCGAAAGTACGGTAAATTTCCAACCGGTCGTCGGCCCTCCAAAGCGCCAACGAGGGATGAGGTATGCCGTTGAACTGTGTCGTCTTGACCACGGTATAATGAATCATATCTTCGAAAATCAACCGGTCGCCTATTTCAAGCGGACGGTCGAACGACCAATCGCCCATATAATCGCCGCTCAGGCAACTGTTGCCGCCGATCCGGTAGGTAGGTTTGCCCTGGCGGGCGTCGGTAGCGCCCCGGATCACCGGTTTATAAGGCATTTCCAGACAATCGGGCATATGGCAGGTGAACGAGGCGTCGATAAGGGCCGTACGGATGCCGTGGTTCTCTACCACATCCACTACGGTAGCCAGCAAGAAACCGGTTTGCCAGGCAAAGGCGCTTCCAGGCTCCAGAATGATTTCCAGACCGGGATACTTGGCCTTGAACGTGCGCAGCAAAGAGACGAGATGGTCGCGGTCGTAGCCTTGACGCGTCATCAGGTGGCCCCCCCCCATATTGAGCCATTTGAGGCGGGGCAGAAATTCGCCGAACCGTTTCTCTACTTCTCTGAGCGTCTTTTCCAGATCGAAAGAGGTCGATTCGCAAAGGGTATGGAAATGAAAACCTTCGATGCCTTCCGGCAATTCGTCGCACAGCCCCTCGCGCACCACGCCCATGCGGGAACCGGCAGCACAGGGATTATACAGATCAGTTTCTACCTCCGAATATTCGGGATTGATACGCAGTCCGAGCGAAACCGGATGGCCGGCGGCTTTCGCCAACGGATAGAAACGTTCGTATTGCGAAAGCGAATTGAACGTGACGTGGCTGCTGTATTGCAGGATGTCGGGAAAATCGGCCTCGGTGTAGGCCGGCGAATAGGTGTGGGCCGGACTGCCCATTTCCTCGTAGGCTAAACGGGCTTCGTATTTCGAACTGGCGGTGGAACCGGTAATGTACTGGCGGATGATCGGAAAGGATTTCCATAAGGCAAAGGCTTTAAAAGCCAGGATAATATTCACGCCGGCGCGGTCTGCCACCTCTTTTATCAGGGAAAGGTTATTTCGAAGCAACCTTTCTTCCATCACATAACAGGGGGATGGAATCTTTGTCAAATCTATCATTCGGTTTTCTTTTACGCGTCCTTTAGTTTGGAGGAAACTTGTTTGATGAACTGCTTCCGGACGTGCAAAGATACTGAGTTCTGTCGACTTTTCAAACTTCTGCCTCCTAAACCGCAAGCTTTCCCTCCCCCGGCGCCCCGCTCTCCGCATAGATTATTAAAAAACAAAGGGGGATGGGAAGGGTTCGAGCACAGGCGATGCGCCGCATTTGAAAGCACTCCTTACCCGAAAAGCGTCGCGTTCGAAAACCGTGCTCGCTTTCGCGCCATGCTGTCTTTAAACGGCTTTATGAAAAAATGAAAATACGACAATAAGTATCTGCCGGAAAAAAAGAAAAACGGGCGCCCGTATCTAACTGATATTCAGCGCGTCATAAACGCATCAGCAGGGAATCGCAATCGGATGCCGATGAAATCCGAATCGGATGCTTATGAAATTTCAATTCCACTGCGATGGAATCCGGATTTCATAAGCATCCGATTTTTAAAAACTAAAAAAAATACAAGAAGGGGCAACCGCTACCGCCTCCTGCTCCTTTTCAGAAAATGAGGTTTCAGGTGGCCGAGCGGCCCCGTCAGACGCTGTCTGGGCAGCGACTTGCCGGCGATAATCAGAATGACCGCGCTCACTATCATCAGGATGCCGACGGCCAGCCGGGTGGTAAACATTTCTCCGAAAACGGTGATGCCGATAACGACAGCGGTAAGCGGTTCCAAGGCCCCCATGATGGCGGTCGACGTCGAACCGAGCGCATGCACCGCCACGACCATCAAGACCAGGGAAATGACGGTAGGAATCAGCGCCAACATCAGGGCGAAGCCCCAGAGATAAGGCGTTGTGAGGAGCTGCAAACGGTTCTCGGCGCCGGTCAGGGAATAAAGCAGAATCGCGAGCGTACAGCACAACAGGACGTAAAACGTCAGCTTGACAGACGACATGTGCAACGACGACCGATTGACCACGATGATATAAAGCGCATACGAGAGGGAGGAAAGCATCACTAAGACGACTCCCACCGTACTGAGGGTACTGCCGTTGTCGCCTTTATAAAGGAAACCGATCCCTCCTAAAGCCAGCAGAATAGAAACTGCGGTAACCAACGAAAGTTTTTCTTTGAAGAAAAGAGCCATTATGACGGCTACCATCACCGGGTAAACGAAAAGAAGGGTGGAAGCAATGCCGGCATCCATATGGTGAAAACTGATAAAGAAAGAAAGAGAGGAAATGGCAAATAAAATGCCAAGCCCTCCCAAAACAGCCAGTTCTTTCGGGGCGACCCGAAACGATTCTTTATGCACGACGAGCCACAGGCCCAGCACGACGACGGCCAGCGAGAAACGGTAGAATAAGACGGAGTTGGCGTTGATGCCTGCTTCATACAGGAATAAGGCGCCCAGCGGATTGGTGCCGTAACTGACGGCAGCGAGAATGCCGCAAATAGATCCTTTGAATTTTGCGTCCATAGAAGGGTATGTTTTTTATAATTTGTCGGGCGGGGGCGCTCATCGGAATGACACGCCGCAGAAAGATTCAGATGAGCGTCAATTTAGCGAATTTCAATAATAACTGTTTCTGTCCGAAATGCGTAAACGCAACGGTTGCTTTGGCATTGGGACCGTTTCCTTCGATGGAAAGAATCTCGCCTTCGCCGAAACGGTCGTGACGTACGCGGGCCCCGACCTCCAACCCGGCCGCCGGGGCGGCTTGCGAAGCTCCGCTCGGGGAAGAAGGCGCTGTTTCGATGCGGGATAAGCGTTGTCGTTTGGCCGCTTGGGCTACCGGGGAAACGAAACTTTCTTCCGAGGGTTGCGGCTGGCGGAAAGGAGAAACGAAGGCCGATTGGCCGCCGTACCGTTCGCGACTGGCGGCAAAGGCGTCGGCGGAAGCAGACTCGTCGGGCAAATCCAGAAATTTCACATCAATGTCTTTCAGAAAACGGCTGGGAGCGCACATCGTGGTCTGCCCGTTCCGATAACGGCTTTTCGCATACGTCAGGATACAATTGCGCTCGGCCCGGGTAATGGCCACGTAAAACAGGCGCCGCTCCTCCTCCACCGCCCGGGGATTGTCTTTCGATAAGGAAGAGGGAAACAAATCCTCCTCCAACCCTACGACAAACACATTTTTAAATTCCAGTCCTTTTGCGGCATGTACCGTCATCATCGTTACCTTGTTGGCCTGTTCGTCCTTGTCGTTATCCTGGTCGGTCAAAAGAGAGACTTCCGCCAGGAAATCGGCCAACGATACTTGTTCCGCTCCCTCTTCCCGCCGGATTTCACAAAATTCGGCGATGCCTTTGAGCAGTTCTTGCAGGTTTTCCTGTTTGCTGACGCCTTCTACCGACCGGTCTTGAAACAAGGTGCCGACGATACCGCTCTGCTTCACCACCAGCGTAGCCAGTTCTTCGGCCGAGAGTTGCTCGTTCTGCCGGATAAATTCCTCGATCAGGGTGCGGAAATCGGTCAGCTTGCGGGCCGTTCCGCTATTGATCGGAACGGCATACTCCAAGGGAGCTTGTAAAACAGTCCATAAACTGACGTTATGCTGCGTGGCGGCGGCCACCAGTTTGCCCACCGTGGTGTCGCCGATCCCGCGGGAAGGGTAATTAATGACCCGTTTGAGGGCCTCTTCGTCGTGCGGATTGACGATCAGGCGGAAATAAGAGATTACGTCTTTAATTTCTTTCCGCTGGTAGAACGACAGGCCGCCGTATATTTTATAAGGGATATTGCGTTTGCGCAGCGCTTCTTCCAAGATACGCGACTGGGCGTTGGTGCGGTAAAGGATGGCAAAGTCGGCAAAATTCGTATCCTTCCCACGGCTTTGCATCTCGCCGATTTTGGCCGCTACGGCATACCCTTCTTCGTAATCGGAATAAGAGGCCGAAACGGAGATTTTGCTGCCGGGTTCGTTCTCCGAATAAACGGTTTTCTGGATCTGCTCCTTGTTCTTATCAATCAAACTGTTCGCCGCATTCACGATATTCTGTGTGGAGCGGTAGTTTCGCTCTAACTTAAAAATGCGGCAGCCGGGATAGATATTTTTAAATTGCAGGATATTATCGATATTGGCGCCCCGGAACGAATAAATGCTTTGGGCGTCGTCGCCCACTACGCAAATATTTCCGTGTTGTTCGGCCAGCCGCTGCACGATAAGGTGTTGCGCGAAATTGGTATCCTGGTATTCGTCCACCAGGATGTACCGGAAGAATCCCCGGTATTTTTCCAGTATGGCCGGATGGTCGCGGAAAAGGATATTGGTTTGCAGCAGCAGATCGTCGAAATCCATCGCTCCGGCCTGCAAACAACGGCTCTGATAGCGTTTGTAGATCTCGGCCATCAAGGGGATTTTGGCCTGTTGATCGGCTTCAATCAGCTCTTTGTGCCCGGCGTAAGCCTGCCAGGTGACCAACGCATTTTTGGCGTTGGATAGGCGGCTTTGCACCATGCCGGGCCGGTATACTTTATCGTCGAGTTGCATCTCTTTCAGAATGGATTTCAAGAGGCTTTTCGAATCGGCGGCATCGTAAATGGTATAGTTCGAAGGGTAGCCGATATGTTCGGCTTCTACCCGGAGAATGCGGGAAAAGATGGAATGGAAGGTGCCCATCCATAACCTGCGGGCCACGGCCTGGCCGGTGATAGCGGCGATACGCTCTTTCATTTCCCGGGCGGCTTTGTTGGTAAACGTCAGGGCGAGTATGCCGTACGGGGGCACGCCTTGTTCCAATAAATAGGCTATTTTATACGTCAATACCCGCGTTTTGCCCGAGCCGGCGCCGGCCACTACCAGCGACGGCCCTTCGCAATAGGTTACAGCTTCGCGCTGACTTTCGTTCAGTTGGTTAAGATATTCTTCCATTCCGTATTTTATACCTCTGATAACAAGAGATGTATAGTTTCGTATTGTATTTACTTTGCATCCGCACAAAAGCAGACAGGGGCAAGCGTGGCTTTTTTAGCTGGGCTTACGGGCAGCAAAAATAAGGATAAAAATCGAAAGATAGGGCAAAATGCCGGAAGAAGGGAACGCTGGTATTTTCGGGAAAAAGAGCGGTGTTTGTTTAAGATACTAAATAAAGCTATATTCATTTAAAAAAAAGTTCGTTTTCTTTTGCCACCTAGGATAAATAAAGGGCATTCCGTAATTTTGCCGGTGACAACCAATTGAATGAAAAATGAAAAAAAGTTTGTGCAGTATCCTGCTGGCGGCAGGATTGAGTTTCACTTTGTCTGCGTCGGCCCAGAACGACTATACCCCTTCGGCCGGCAACTTGGAGGCGCGGCAAACCTTTCAGGATAATAAATTCGGAATATTTATCCACTTCGGGCTTTATAGTATGCTGGCCGACGGCGAATGGGTGATGACGAACAAGAATCTCGACCACCAGGAATATGCCAAGCTGGCGGGGGCTTTTTATCCGGCGAATTTCAATGCGGCCGAATGGGTGTCGGCCATCAAGGGGGCCGGCGCCAATTATATTTGTTTCACCACTCGCCATCACGACGGATTCTCCCTTTTCGACAGCCAATATACGGAGTATACGGTTACCAAAGCGACTCCTTTTGCAAGGGATCTGGTGAAAGAATTGGCCGACGAGTGCCACAGACAGGGTATCTGCCTTCATTTTTATTATTCGTTGCTCGATTGGTCGCGCGAGGACTATTATCCTTTGGGACGTACGGGCAACGGCACGCGGCGAACAACGCATGGCGATTGGAAAACCTACGACCGGTTTATGAAAAACCAACTGACGGAGTTGCTTACGCATTACGGCAAAGTGGGCGCTATCTGGTTCGATGGGGAATGGGATCAGGATCAGCATCCCGATTTCGATTGGGGGCTGCCTGCTATCTATCGCCATATTCATCAATTGCAACCGGATTGTCTGATTGGCAATAATCATCACCATACGCCGGCCGCGGGCGAGGATATACAGATTTTCGAACGGGATCTGCCGGGAGAAAATAAAGCAGGCTTATCGGGCCAAGCCGTGAGTGCGCTTCCGTTGGAGACGTGCGAGACGATGAACGGGATGTGGGGGTATAAGATAACCGATCAGGATTATAAATCGACGCGTACGTTGATTCATTACCTGGTAAAGGCGGCAGGCAGGAATGCCAACTTGTTGCTGAACATCGGGCCTCAGCCCGACGGGGCGTTGCCGGCCGCTTCGCTGGTGGGTTTGAAGGAGATGGGCGACTGGCTACGGGTGTACGGAGAAACGATTTACGGTACCCGGGGCGGAGCGGTGACGCCGCGCAACTGGGGCGTGACGACGGAAAAAGGGAACAAAATGTACGTCCATATCCTCGATTTGCCGGATAAAGGGCTTTTCCTGCCGATCACGGCAAAGAAAGTAAAAAAGGCGGTTTGTTTCCGGGATCGGTCGGCCGTGAAATTCCGGCAGGATAAGGAGGGGGTTGTATTGACGCTTCCCGAAGTGCCGACGGATACGGATTATGTGGTGGAGCTTGAATTTTGAAAGGAAACGGGCTTAAAGACGCTCCGTTGGGAAACAGGTATCGGTTAATCCAAAGAAAAGAGGGCCTCTTCGCATAGAAAGTGACCCCTAAAAGTTTTTCGGCTAACTTTTAGGGGTCGTTTCCTCCTATAGGAGGGCTTTTTTTATAGGTACGCTAGGCGGACTCGGAGGAAAGGGTACGGGTTTTTCCCGAGCGGGGAAAAGGGCGTACCTCTTATTTTTTTCGTTTTAAGAAACGTTTCGTCAGGTATTCCCGTACGGGTATATCATAGAATTTCAAACAGATATAAGCTAAAATGATACTTCCTATCACGACGGCCAATGCGCCGGGCAAGGATTCCCGGAAGGTGAGATTTTCGTTCTTTACCCAGCCGTAATACAGATATATGAAAGGATAATGTACCATATATAAAGGATAAGAAATTTCTCCTAAAAAGGTGCAAAGCCGATTGGTATATTTGTCGGTGCATTTGCCGGAAGCTCCCAGGTACACGATAAAGGGGAAAAATACGGCAAAGCATACGGTATCGTACAAACCGTTCATCCATAAATGGTCGGCGCCGCCCAGACGGGGAACTGCCAAAAGAGCCACGATAGAGATACTGCATATCCAGAAAGCGCCTTTTACGTTGGCAGGCTTGAAAAGACGGTACAGAAGCAAACCGGCTGAGAAAGAAAATACTACCCGGAGGAAGCCGGCCGTAAACTCGACGCCGGTAAGCGTAAAGCCGGCGCAAATGTCTCCGTAAGGCCCTGCAATGGCAAAGGTAGCTAAGCCGCATCCGGCCACAAGTACCAGGCCGGCCAGCACTTTGGTGGGAAACTTATGGATAAACAAAGCGTAGAGGATGTTTCCGATGTATTCGAAAAACAAAGACCAGCTCGGGCCGTTCAACGGGTACATCTCGCCGAGGCCCCGCACTTCGGTTCCGGGCGTGGCGGGGATCAAGAGGGCATTGATAAAGGTGGCGATAAACAAGGCCAGCACAGTTACTTTCGATACGTCCCATACCGGACAGCCTTGGAAATAGAACATCACCCCGCCTATCAAGGCTCCCATCACGACCATCGGATGCAAGCGTATGACCCTTCGTTTGAGGAAGTCGGTTATTTTCATCTTTCCCCACCGGTCGTCGTAGGCGTAGCCGATTACAAACCCGGAAAGGATAAAGAAGAAATCGACGGCCAAATAACCGTGGTTGATATTTTGATCCAAATGGCTGGTGGCATAGGCCTCGAATATATGGAACCATACTACGGTGATGGCTGCCACTCCGCGCAGGCCGTCGAGTATTTCGTAATGAGGTTTGGAGTTCGGAAAGGCTCCTAGAGCAATTTGTGTTTTCATGCCGAGATAATTTTCTATTTTTACTAGTTTGATCTTTCGAAAGAAAGGTGCAAAAGTAAGTAATTTTTCTCAAGGAGGAAAATGGGAATCGCTTCCTTGGCTTAATGTCCGAATCTCGACGTATCCACTCCTTTCATTTCTTTCTTCTTGTATCCTCCGAAGCGGTAACTGAAATGTACGGTAAAGGCCCGGGTATAAAAGGAATTTTTCATATCCAAATATTGTCCCTGCATACGGATGCGTGTGTTGGGCATGCCCGTTTCGAAAATATCACTGCAACGAAGCGACAACGTAGCCTTTTCTTTGGCGAAATTCCATTTTAAACCGGCTGTCAGGTTGAATACGGTCGTTATGTCGAACGTGCCCTGGATGGCGGGCGTTTGGATGAAGCCGTTTAATTCGAGGGCCAAGCCCTGACAGACTTTGAAGGTATTATCGAGCGATCCGCTAAACACCCATTTTTTCCGGTTGAAAGGAATATCATAGAAATCGTCGGCGCGTTGATGGATTTGCATGCCGATCAATGTCAGGCGCGAATCCAGCCAGCCTGCGGCTTTGAAGGGCAGCACCACATTCGCGCCTCCTATGCGCATATAATTCCAGTTTTTATATTGGTAGATCAAGGCCAGCCGGTCGGTGGATTGATAGGCTGTTTGTGCAAAAAAATCGGTCATATGTTGGAAAAACAAGCCGAAAATATATTTCTGCTTCAGGATATAGTTGCCCTCCAGGTTATAGGCCGTCATGGGCCTTAGGTTCGGCGTTCCGTGCATTTCGGCATAGCCATCGACATAGCTGATGGAAGATTGCATGCTCCAATAACTCGGATAGGTCTTGTCCGTTGCCAAAGAAAGTTGAAAAACGTGATGGGGCGTTTTCTGGTAAGTCAGCGTAGCCTGGGGATAGACGGCCCATTTGTGATAATCGCCGATGGTATAGTATTCTCCCGTAGCTGAAACGGATAAGGAAACGCCGGCGTCATATTTTTTGCTTAGCGAGAGGTAAAAATTCGTCGTTTGTTCTTTCAATTTGGAGTCGGTATTCTGGATGGCCACCTCTCCGCTTACCTTATTATAAATTTGTTTGTCGCGGTCGTTGGCAAATTTGTACGAAGCGCCGTAACCGATGTCCCATCCTTCGCCTACGGCATGAGTCTGGTCTGCATATACTGCATAACGGTCTATCTTCTGGCTGGCCGAAAGATTCAGATCCCTTTCAGTTTCATCGGTATAGCTAACATCCAGCGTTTGGTCGTTGTCGGATGTATAATGCGTATAATCAACCCCCAAATCCAGCCCGAATCCGGCATGATACTGGAAGGTGATATTGTGCATTCGCGTATCCATGTATTTATCCACATGGCTGATTTGGAAATTGCCTGTCGACTGGCTTTGATTGTGCTGCCGGGGGCTGAAATTGCCCGTGTATGACAAATTGATGTAACTTTTCTCTGTCAGGTTATATTCCAAAGCCGTGCGCAGATTATGATTCCAATATTTGCTGGTGATCCGGTTTTGCTCGTTAATGTCGTAAACCTGCTCTGGCAAGGTATGTTTGGAAGAAAGATGCATATATTCCATTCTTTTGTTATCCTCTGCTCCGTACATCACATCCAACGCTATTTTAGGGGTCGATATACGGAAATTTCCGTTCATGCCCCCGCCGTTGAAATAGCAATTGGTATACTGTGTGCTTACTTCGCCTTGGAAAGAATAATCGTTGCTGCGTTTCAACAATACATTGATGACGGCTCCCCGGATATGGTACTGAGGGGGAGCGCTATACATCACCTCGGCTTTTTCTACCCGGTCGATCGGGGTATTCCGCAGCAAAGTCTCCAGTTGGGCGGCGTCCATCGTGGTGGGTTTGCCGTTTAGAATAACCGTTACGCTACCTGTGCCGGCCAATGCCAATTTTCCTTCTTTTTCTTGTACGCCCGGCAGTTTGGCCAAGGCCTCGTAGGCATTGTTCACGACTTTGTCTTCCGCCAGGCGGGAAAGATCATAGCCTAAACGTCCTCCTTCTACTTTCACAAAAGGGCGTTCTCCTTTGACCACCACTTCATCCAAGGCATAGTCCTTCGATTCGAGCACGATCGTGCCGGCGTCTTTTTCCCGGCCTTCTATCAGTTTGGTTTTATAGAGCAGGTGTTGAACGATCAAACGATACGGCTCGGGTTGGTGACGAAGGGTAAACAGGCCGTCCGGATTCGACAGGGTGGCTTCTACATACGTGGAATCTATCGTCTGCAATACAATGGTGGCTCCATCGACCGGTTGCCCGGCGGAGTCGAATAGCTTACCCGTGATGGTCTGGGCATGTATCCATTGACAACTGCTGCATAGAAGAAGTAACAGGGCAACAAGGCCTTTTTTGCTGGATTTTTTCATCATCAAGTTATTATTTGTCTCACATTCTTTTCATCTCACGCATTCAGCAGGCTGTATGGGG
>DBFJSK010000452.1:0-13329 GCA_048403675.1 Tannerellaceae bacterium
TTAGGCTTCATTGTGCAAATATACTACTTAAAAATGAACCTGTTACATATTTCGTCAAAGGCAAACCGGGCATTGGTCAAACACATTTTGCGGGAGAAAAAAAGTCGAATACATTTGCCCGGAATTTAATAATAATACATGAAACAATGAAGAAATTATCTATCCTTCTACTCGTGGCAATGGTTGCTTTTAGCTCTTTTGCACAAGCTTCAAACGAAAAACGATCGGTCTTTCATTTCAGTTTTGTACCTCCTTTAAGTACAAACGGTCTCCATGCGGCGCAATACACAAATATAGCCTCTCTCAGTTTGCTGGCCGGCGTAGCGAAAAACGAAGAGGCATTCGGGATGGCAGGCTTAGCCAATCTGGTTAAGGAGAATGCGGGAGGGTTCCAGATGGCCGGCCTCGTCAATTATGCCGGGAATACACTCCGAGGTATGCAGTTGGGCGGATTGGTCAATGTAGCAGGCTCTATGAATGGATTTCAGTGGGCCGGACTGGGGAATATGGCAAAGGATGTGAAAGGATTTCAGTGGGGCGGACTTGGCAATATCGCAGCCGATGTAAAGGGCTTTCAGCTGGCCGGACTTGGCAATATCGCAGCCGATGTAGAGGGCTTTCAGCTGGCCGGAGTATTCAACGTGGCCAAGAACGTATCGGGAGTACAGTTTGCCGGACTTATCAATATCGCCCACAACAGCGATTATCCTTTAGCCTTACTCAATATTATTAAAAACGGAGAGTATAGTTTAGCAGCTACGTACAATGAAACCGGAAGTATGCTACTTACTTTTCGTTCGGGAGGGCGGATTACGTACGGTATACTGGGTATCGGTTATAACTACAAGGCAGACGATAAACAGTGTGTAATGGAAGGAGGTTTCGGAGCCCATATTCCCATTAGCAGTTGGTTGCGTTTAAACAATGAAGTGAAAGGAGGCATGATCGGCGATTTCTCAGATGCCAGTGCGTTTTATACCCATTATGCGTTGTTGCCTGCCTTTCGCGTGGTGCGCAATTTTGAGATTTTCGCAGGGCCAAGTATAAATTATATGCAGTCCGACGATCTGAAAAATAAGGAGCTATTTCCGCACCATTCGTTATGGAAGAAAGAAACCGGCGCCAGGTTACAACAGCTTTACCTAGGGTATCAGGTAGGGATTCAAGTTATATTCTGACAAAAAGCAGTCCAACGATCCGCCAAAATCTATTCATTTGCCAGGAGTAATCCGTATCCGTCCGACATGACAAAAACAAGGCTGCCACAGATCGATCCGGGCAGCCTTGTTGACTTTTTATGAACTTCAGCTTAGTCTACATTCAGCGTAAAGCGTTTGAAAGCTACGACTGTAAGTTCTTTATTAGCTGTATGCAAATATTGTTCGATCGACAGTTTGGCGTCTTTTACGAACTCTTGCTGCAACAGCGTATTTTCCTTATAATATTTCTGCAAAGCACCCTGGGCGATCCGATCCAACAGGTTTTCGGGCTTACCGGCCTGACGAGCTTTGTCGCGGGCAATTTCCAGTTCCTGGTTGATGATGTTTTCGGGTACTTCTTCCGGACGAACCGATACCGGATTCATGGCGGCTACCTGCATAGCGATGTCGCGGGCCATCTGGTGTTCTACATCAGCTTGGTTGAAAGCGACAACGGTAGCCAATTTGTTACCCGGATGGATATAGGAAATCGTAGAAGCGCCGTTTACGAATTCGTAAGCGCCCAGTTCCATTTTTTCGCCCGTCACGCCGATACGGTCGGTGATATGTTCCTCAATCGAACGGCCGTCGCTGAGCGGAGCAGCCAGCAGATCTTCTTTCGTAGCCGGTTTCTTATCCATAGCTACATTCAGAATTTCTTGTGTCAAGGCAATAAATTCACCGTTCTTTGCTACGAAGTCGGTTTCGCACTTCAACGCAACCAAAGCGGCGAATTCACCTTTGTCGGCGGCCAGTACGCAACCTTCGGAAGCTTCGCGATCCGAACGTTTAGCGGCTACAGCCTGTCCTTTTTTACGGATAATTTCCATTGCTTTGTCGAAATCACCGCCGGCTTCTTCCAGCGCCTTTTTGCAATCCATCATTCCGGCACCGCTCATCTTGCGCAGGTGCGAAATATCAGCCATTGTAACTGCCATAATCTTTCTTCTTTCTTATTATAATGTTTCTACTTTGTGTCGATTAAAAAAACGGTGTACCGGCGGCACGTTCAACGAAAAACCATCGACCGCTCCCACCGACACACCGTTCAGATACGGATATATTATTCTTCTATATCTTTGGTGAACTTGTCGACTACCTTAGCGTTCAGCGCTTCGTCGTCTTCCTTCTTCGTGCGTTCTTTCTTCACAGCCGCTTTCGCTCTGCGTTCGCCACGTTTAGGAGCTTCGCCTTCGCCGGCAGCTTCCGTATCGATTTTTTCGGCTTTACGTTCCTGCAAGCCTTCGTTCATGGCTTCGCAGATGGCGCCCATGATAACTTCTACCGATTTGGTAGCGTCGTCGTTGGCCGGAATCACATAGTCGATGTTGTTGGGGTCGGAGTTCGTATCGACCATACCGAATACGGGGATACCCAGACGGTTGGCTTCGCGAACGGCGATATGTTCTTTCATCACGTCGACAACGAACAAGGCGGAGGGCAGACGGGTCAGGTCGACAATCGAACCTAATGTCTTTTCCAGTTTCGCGCGCTGGCGGGTGATCTGTAATTTTTCTCTCTTCGACAGATTATCAAATGTACCGTCTTTTGTCATCTTGTCGATCGTGGCCATCTTCTTGATCGCTTTGCGGATCGTGGGGAAGTTGGTCAGCATACCGCCCGGCCAGCGTTCGATCACGTAAGGCATGCCTACGGCAGAAGCTTTATCGGCGACAACTTGTTTAGCCTGTTTTTTGGTAGCGACGAACAGCACTTTCTTGCCCTGTTTAGCCAGGTTCTTCATGACTTCGGCTGCTTCGTCGACTTTCGCAACTGTCTTATATAAATCGATGATATGAATACCATTGCGCTCCATGAAGATATAAGGAGCCATAGCGGGGTTCCACTTTCTTTTTAAGTGTCCGAAGTGTACACCGGCTTCTAATAACTGATCAAAATTAACTCTTGACATTGTTTTCTTTTTAAAAATCGTTTACTTTCTTGGTTTAACTCAATCACCAGGTAGTTCCTCCACACATCCTCGTGCAAAAGAAATCCCGACAATTTAGATACTAAACGCTTGTCTATACTTGTAAGAGACTCACAAATAAAGGGTTAACGTTTACTGAACTGGAATCTCTTACGAGCTTTCGGACGTCCCGGTTTCTTACGTTCAACCGAACGCGGGTCGCGGGTTACGAAACCTTCGGCTCTGAGGGCGGATTTGTCTTCCGGATTGATCTTAATCAGCGCGCGGGCGATAGCCAAACGAGCTGCTTCGGACTGGCCTTTGAAACCGCCGCCGTCGAGGTTGATCTGGATATCATATTGTTCCGCAACGTTCAGTTTGGCGAGCGGTTGTTTGACGATGAACTGCAGGATTGAAGAAGGAAAGTAATTAGACAGATCCCGTTTGTTGATCGTAATCTTTCCCGTACCTTCGCTTACGAATACGCGAGCCACTGCGGCTTTACGTCTTCCTATTGCATTTACTACTTCCATTGTGATTATTTATATGCGTTTATATCGATTGATTTGGGCTCCTGAGCTTGGTGTTTGTGCTCGCTGCCTGCGTATACATACAAGTTGTTCAGCAACTTGGCACCCAGACGGTTTTTAGGCAACATGCCCTTCACTACTTTACGGAACAAACGATCCGGACCTTTTTTCATCAAATCGGTCGGGGTGTATTCGATCTGTCCGCCGGGATATCCGGTATATCTCAAATAAATACGATCGTTCCACTTGTTACCAGTCAGAACGACTTTGTCTGCATTGATGATAATCACATTATCACCACAATCAACGTGCGGAGTAAAATTGGGTTTGTACTTCCCGCGCAAAAGCTTCGCTACTTTTGCACCCAGGCGACCCAAAGACTGTCCGGTTGCATCGACTACAACCCATTCTTTGTTCACAGTTGCTTTGTTTGCAGAAATGGTCTTAAAACTTAAAGTATCCACTGCTTAAAAATTAAATTAATTAATAACTCAAAAAACCAGCCTCAGCCTCGTTGCCGCTACGGACACAAGAAGCAACAACGCGCTAAAAACTAAACTCTTAGTACATTTTGATAATAATCGGCTTGCAAAGGTACGGCTTTTCTTCGAATTACCAAATATTTATCTATCTTTTCTCCAAGATAGGAAAGGCGAGCTTTCCCGATTTGCGGACTTGGCGGTTCATCCTATTTTCCAATGCGCCAGGCTGCCGGATTCTTCACCATATCCCTGAAAAGAAAAAATTTCCGTTCCTTCCAAGAAGAAGGATTACTCCCTCTTCCGGTCAAAATAAGTAATAAAGGAAAACATTGTAAACCCTGTTTCTCTTGCTCGCGGCCCCTATGTTTTTAAACTCTCCGTACCTTGTTTTTTAAGATTTATCTCTATGTTTGCAGCGGTTTACCAGAAAGAGGAGGGCACAGCGAAATGGAAAAATACACGGACGATTTATTTATAGTGCATTTGATAAAAGCCGGCGATGAGTTGGCTTTCAAGCATTTATTCGAACTTCATTTCGTACCGCTTTGTCGTTTCATACGGCTTTATATCTCCGAGGCTAAAGCGGCGGAAGATATTGTGCTGGATATATTTACCGGGATCTGGGAGAAACGGCAAAGTTGGCAAATTCAGCTCAGCATAAAAGCTTATCTCTTCCAATCGGCACGCAACCGGGCTTTAAACTATCTTCGCGATAACGAGCGGTTTGTTACGACGGGAGATTTTTCGTCTTTGGAACATTTTGAAAACGACGAAGGTCTGGAGGTACGCGAACTCCAACGCCTGATTGAAGAAGCGATCGGCAGTTTACCCCCCAAATGCCAGGAAATTTTCCAAAAAAGCCGGACAGACAACCTTTCGAATAAAGAAATCGCCGGCCAATTGCAAATTACGGTCAAGGCGGTGGAAGCGCAGATTACCCGGGCGCTTAAACATATCCGGCATTACCTGGGAGAGGGGTACACTTATTTATGGTAAACTAAATTTATCTTCTCTCCAGAGCGGGGAGTTGCCCAAGAAGGCCGAAAGTTCGGGATAAGAAAAACCGGTATTATTTTCACCATTTTCGTAATAGTGGCCAAAAATTCCGGGTAGCAGGCAAAACGGGAAACAACAGCCAAAGCGAGGAATAAAAGGCAAAACAAGGAATAAAAGGTTGAACAAAGGATACCAAGCCGGACAAGGGATAACAGGCGAAACGAGGGACAGCCGCCCTCCATTCCACCCAGCAAGCGAAAGCAAGAAAAAACGGAAAACCGCAAGAAAAAACAAAAAAACAATTGCCCGACGTAGGGTTGCGGCTCTTCTGCGTGTCTCCTAAGAAAACAGAGACGATCTATGGACAAACAAATCCCCTGGCCCCTTATCATTTCCCGGCTGAAAAACGAACTCGGCGAGGAAGAAGAAGAACGGTTCGCCCAGTGGCTACGTGCCGGCGAAAACCTCCGTTTATACCAAGAGCTGGCTGTCCTATGGAATGAAATACAGAAAGAAGCCTCTTCTTATACCCCCGATACCGCCTACTACTGGAAACAATTGGAAACCCGGATCAAAGGCAAACAAATCCGCCGGGGTAGCGTATCTTTCCAACGATTCCGGATCGTTGCGGCGGCAGCCTCCGTGCTGCTGGCCGTCACACTGGCCCTCTCCTACCTCTATATAAACGAGACATTGCGTCCACAGACCGGCCATAAATCCGTCTACGCCGCCCTGAGCGGAAAATCGCGGCTCGTGCTGCCCGACAGCAGCGTGGTCTGGCTCAACTCGGGCTCCACCCTCGAATACACCTCCGATTTCCGCAGCCATCGCACCGTGAGCTTGAACGGAGAAGCCCTGTTCGACGTTGTCAAAGACGACTCCCACCCTTTCGTGGTATCCGCCTCCGACATGCAAGTAAAAGTACACGGCACCCGTTTCAACGTAAATTCCTATCCGAAGGAAACCGACATCGAAGTCACCCTCTTCCGAGGCTCCGTATCGGTGGAAGCAGCCGGACAGGAAGCCTATTTGCAACCCGGCGAAATCGCCCGGCTGAACAAACAATCCCAGACGCTCGCCATCACCCCCGCCGACCTGCCCTTCGAATCGTGCTGGGCCCATGAAACGCTGCGTTTCGAAGCCAAATCCCTGCGCTACATCGCCCGGTACCTGGAAAAATGGTACCACGTGAAAATAGAGATCGACCCCTCCGTACCCGACTCGCAAGGCTACACCTTCACCATGAAAGACGAATCCTTGGAAGTCATTCTCCGGATCATGGCCCGCATCAATCCGATAACCTATACGTTCGACGAGAACGACCACGTAAAAATAACCTATGTTCAACCCGCTCAAAAAACAATGCCTATGAAGTAACCCACCGGAAAAAACACCCTTACAGCAAAAAGGCCCAAGTTCACACCCGAGCCTTTAAGGGGACGAACGTCCCACATTTTATTAACTCATTCATAGCCTGTCACTCAAATTTGGCCGTTTGCGTCGGGCTAGCGAATGAAATTAACCTTAAATGCATGCAAATATATGAAGAATAAACAACAGTTCATGAAAGGATGGAACACTTTATCCTTTACCTTCCTTTTGATGTGCTTTTCCCTCCGGCTGCTAGCCGCAGACGTCACCGATAAAAAGATCACCCTCTCCTTTTCGAACCTGCCGCTCAAAGAAGCAATCCGGAAAGTAGAAGCCGCCAGCGGCTACACCTTCTTTTACGACGAGCACAAAACCGACCTCAACCAAAAGGTCAGCCTTTCCGCCTCCGGCTTGCCGCTGGAGACCGCCCTCGAAGCTATGTTGAAAACCACCCGGCTCGGATTCGAGATCACTAACCGGCAAATCGCCCTCTTCCCCCGCAACGCCCCCGCTTCCGCGGGCCGCCAAACACCGCATAAGGTAACCGGCACCGTGCGCGACGCCCTGGGCGATCCCGTGATCGGCGCCAACGTCGTGGTAAAAGGCAGCACCAACGGCACCATCACCGACCTCGACGGGCACTTCTCGATCGAAGCCGCCGACAGCGACATCCTGCAAGTATCCTTCATCGGCTACCTGGCCCAGGACATCCCCCTAGGCGGAAAAAAAGAAATCGCCATCACCATCCGCGAAGACACCCAGAAACTCGATGAAGTGGTCGTGGTAGGCTACGGCACACAGAAAAAAGTCAACCTCACCGGCGCCGTCGAACAAGTCACCAGCGAAGTTTTCGACAACCGCTCCATCTCCAACGTCACCCAAGCCCTGCAGGGCACCATTCCCAACCTGAACATCAGCATGACCGACGGCAAACCCACCCGCACCGCCGAATACAACATCCGCGGTACCACCTCCATCGGCCAAAAGGGAGGCGCCCTGGTGCTGATCGATGGCGTGGAAGGCGACCCGAGCATGCTCAATCCCAACGACATCGCCAGCATCTCCGTTTTGAAAGACGCCGCTTCGGCCGCCATTTACGGCGCCCGCGGAGCCTTCGGGGTGGTGCTGATCTCCACCAAAAACCCGTCGAAAGACAAGACTTCGGTGACCTATACCGGCAATTTCACCCTGAAATCGCCCACCACCGTACCCGACGTCGTGACCGACGGCTACACCTACGCCCGCTATTTCAACGAAGCCTGGAGCGCTTATTACGATTACTCGCAGACGCCCCAGAACATCAACAAGACGTTGAAATTCTCGCAGGAATACCTGGAGGAACTCAAACGCCGCTCTGAGACGCCCGGCCTTCCGGAAGTGGAAATCGGCCCCAACGGGGAATACGTATATTACGGAAATACCGACTGGTACAAAGAATTATACAAAAAATCCACCTTCGCCACCGACCACAACATCTCCATCTCGGGCAGCAGCGGCAAAACCAGCTTTTACGTAACCGGACGCTATTTCGGACAAGACGGCCTCTTCCGCTACAATACCGACGATTACCAATTGTTCAACATGCGGGCCAAAGGCGCCGTACAGGTATTCGACTGGCTGAAAGTAGAAGACAACATGGAATATTCGAGCATGAACTACCACAACCCGCTGAACGTAGGAGAAGGCGGCGGCATCTGGCGTAACATCGCCGACGAAGGCCACATCCTGGCCCCGATGTTCAACCCCGACGGCACCCTCACCCACTCGGCCGCCTATACGGTGGGCGACATGTGGTACGGCAAGAACGGCATCGACACCGACCAGCGCGTGCTGAAAAACACGGTAAGCGCCACAGCCAGCTTCCTGAAAAACCGGCTGCGCATCAAAGGCGACTTCACCTTTCAGAACCACGACAACGACCAGACGCGCATCCGCGTGCCGGTACCCTTCAGTCGTCGTCCGGGCGTAATCGAATACGTAGGCTCTTCGAAAAACGACATTCAGAACACCAACAAAACCACCACTTACCTGGCCAGCAACATCTACGGCGAATTTGAAGAAACCTTCAAAGAAAAGCACTATTTCAAAGCCATGCTAGGCTACAATTACGAACAGTCGCGGATGAAAAACGTGAAAGTACTGCGCAACGGCCTGATCTTCGACGATGCCGAAGATTTGAATATGGCCCTGGGCCAGACCATCAACACCGAAGGCGGCTATTCCAAGTGGCGTTTGTCGGGCGGTTTCTTCCGGCTGAATTACGTTTTCGACAACCGCTACCTGATCGAGGTAAACGGACGTTTGGACGGTTCATCCAAATTCCCCTCCGACTCGCAATACGCCTTCTTCCCCTCCGTTTCGGCCGGCTGGCGCGCCTCGCAGGAATCTTTCTGGCAACTGCCTGAAACGATCTTTTCCGATTTAAAGATCCGCGCCTCCTACGGCTCGCTGGGCAACGGGAACATCGATCCCTACTCTTTCCAGGAACTATTCAAGATCAAGCAATCCGACCGGGTACTCAACGGCATCCGCCCTCAATACACCGGGCAGCCGGCTGTGATCCCCTTGGGCCTGAGCTGGGAAAAATCGACCACCCTCAACCTGGGGCTCGACATGTCGTTCCTCTCGAACCGGCTTCGTTTTTCGGGCGACGTTTACCAGCGCAAGACCACCGACATGTTCACCGTCGGCATGTCGCTTCCGGCCGTATTCGGCACCGACGTGCCCAAAGGCAACTACGCCGACCTGACCACCAAGGGATTCGAGCTGAGCCTGACCTGGCAAGACCAGTTCCAACTGGCCGGCAAACCGCTGAATTACGAAGTCCGCTTCACCCTGGCCGACTACCAGTCGACTATCGACAAATACAACAATCCGGAAAAGAAACTGGGCGACGATTATTATTACGAAGGCATGAAAGTAGGCGAAATCTGGGGCTACGAAACGGAAGGTTTCTTCACCTCGCCGGAAGACATCGCCTCGCATGCCAAACAGCCCTATTTCTATGCAGGCGCCACCGCGGGCCAATGGCTGCCGGGCGACATCAAGTTCAAAGACCTGAATAACGACAAGGTGATCGACTACGGCAACAACACCGTCGATAACCCGGGCGACCAGCGCATCATCGGGAATAGCGAACCCCGCTTTATCTACGGCTTCAACCTGAGCGGCGACTGGAACAATTTCTTCGTATCCGCCTTTTTCCAAGGCGTAGGCAAACAAGACTGGTGGCCCGGCTCGGAAGCCTCCTACTTCTGGGGCATGTACAACCGCCCGTACAACGATATGCCGAAATCCCACTTGGGCAACATCTGGAGCGAAGAAAACCCGAACACCTATTTCCCCCGGCTGAGAGGCTACTCGTCGGAAGAATCGTATGCGGAATTGAATTTGAAACAAACCCGCTATTTGCAAAACATCGCCTATATCCGGATGAAAAATATCCAGATCGGCTATATCCTGCCCCAACGCTGGATTTCGAAAATCCGGATGCAAAATGCGAAAATCTATCTCTCCGGTGAAAACCTGTGGAGCTGGTCGCCCTTGTACAAACACGCGAAAGACCTCGACGTGGAAGCCGTCAGAGGCTCCGACCGGGATCTGACGGAAGGCACCTCGGGCAACGGCTACAACTACCCGATCCTGAAAAGTGTGAGTTTAGGTTTATCAGTCACCTTCTAAAATGCGATACATCATGAAAAAAATACTAGCCTATCTGGCCGTCGCCACCTTGGTTTGTTCTTGCGATCTGGACGAGATACCCGTATCGGAAGTATCCAAAGGCCCCGTATTCAGTACGGAAAACGGCCTGGAATTGTATGCCAATTCCTTTTACGACATTCTGCCCACCCCCTCGGCGGCCCACCAAGCCGACAACATGTGCGACTACGCCGCCCGGGCCCTCGTGCCGGCTTTTATCCTGCAAGACAATTACGGCCCCCAGCAAAGCGACGGCTGGGAGTGGGAAAAACTGCGCAACGTGAACTACTTCATCCAGAACTGCACCGACGCCCGGGTATCGGAAGCCACCCGGATGAACTACCTGGGACTGGCGCGTTTCTTTCGCGCCTGGTTCTACTTCGATAAAGTAAAACGGTTCGGCGACGTACCCTGGATCAGCAAAGCGATGGAAGTAGACGACCCCGATTTATACGCCCAGCGCGATGCGCGTACCCTGGTGATGGACTCCGTGAAGGCCGATCTGGATTTTGCGGTGCAACACATCGCACTGGGGAGCGACCCGACCAGTTCACAGATCACCCACTATGTGGCGTTAGCTTTCAAATCGAGGGTCTGCCTGTTCGAAGGCACGTTCCGGAAATACCATACGGAATATAATTTGCAGGAAACGGCCGCTTCCTGGCTCGGCGAAGCTGCCGCGGCCGCCGAAGAGGTGATGAATCAATCCGGTTATAAGCTTTATACGGCGGCAGGCGAGGAAAAATCGTATCGCGACCTGTTTATCAGCCAGAAACCCGTCTCCACCGAAGTGATGCTGGCCGCTGTATGCGACCAATCGCTCAGCGTGCTCAACGACGCCAACTGGTATTGGACAAGCGCCACCTACGGGCCGCGGCTGAACCTGATCCGTACCTTCGTCAACACCTACCTGATGACAGACGGGACGCCTTTCACTGACCGGAAAGACTACGAGACGACGGTTTTCACAGACGAAGTGAAGAACCGCGACAAACGGTTACAGCAAACCATCCGGACGGGAGATTATAAGCGGATCGACGGCGGCGTGGAAACCGCGGCGCCCCCAGTATTCTCCTATACCTACACCGGTTATCAACCCATCAAATATTGTCTGGACGACGTCTTTTACGACAGCGGAGCCAATAACGACAATTCGATTCCGCTGATCCGCTACGCGGAGGTCTTGCTCAACCTGGCGGAGGCGAAAGCCGAACTGGGTACGCTGACCGATGCCGACTGGGCGGCCACGATCGGCGCGCTTCGCCGGCGGGCGGGAATCACGGGCGGTATCACGGCCAAGCCGACTAAAGCCGACGGGTATTTGCAGGCCCGGTATTTTCCGGAAATCAGCGATCCGACTTTGCTGGAAATCCGCCGCGAACGCGGCATCGAGCTGGTATTCGAAGGGCTTCGCTTCAGCGATTTGTTGCGCTGGAAAAAAGGGGAGTTGATGACGATGCCCTGGAACGGATTCTACGTGCCTGCCCTCGACGAATTGATGGATTTGAATGAAGACGGCACGCCGGATGTCTGCTTTACGATGAATGAAAACGTAACGAATCCGGTTTCTGGCGTAACCTACGTGGTGGTGTCGGAAATGAAAGCGGGAAAAGTGAACCCGCAGCGGCTTTCGGCCACAACGAAAGGAGAACTGAGTTGGCTGAACAATATCCCCCGGGTATGGGAAGACAAACATTATTTGTATCCGATTCCCGAACTGGATATTATTATGAATCCGAAGCTTAAGCAGAATCCGGGCTGGTAAGCGAGGAAAGGGGAGGGGGCGCCCGGGTGCTTTTCGTATCCGGCTCCGGCTCCTCCAACTGACCCCGCTACGACAGCCAGCCCCGCTACGGCAGCCGTTCACCCCACCCGAAATCGGCCAAACGGCCTCGTTGCGACAACCGCGCCGCCCACCCGGGCACTCCCGCCCCCATCCCCCTAACCGTCGGAATGGCCGGAATGGCTTGCGAACCGGGGGAGAAATAGCCCGAACCGGACTATCGAAAAAATAAGTACATAGTTGTGAATTGACTCTATATAATATATATAAAGGTATGAAAAAAATAATTTTACTGATCTCGTTGCTTTTTGCCGGAGGAACCTTCACCAAGGCCGCCGAAAAAGAAATACTAAAAGTGGGCACCTTCAACCTGCGGATGGACACCCCGCAGGATGGAGAAAATGCCTGGTCGCACCGGAAAGAAATGGTGAAAGATTTGTTGCGGTTCTTCGATTACGATTTATTCGGCACGCAAGAGGGCTTCAGCCATCAACTGGACGGTATTCTGGAACTGGGTACCTACCGGTTTATCGGAGCCGGACGCGATGACGGAGAACAAGCAGGCGAGCATTCGGCCATTTTTTACCGGACGGATCGTTTCAAGGTGCTGGACGAGGGAAATTTCTGGTTGTCGGAAACGCCCGATAAACCCGGTTTGGGCTGGGATGCGACGTGTTGCAACCGGATTTGTTCGTGGGGAAAATTCGAAGATGTGAAAAGCGGCAGGCAGTTTTACTTTTTCAACGTGCATTTCGATCACGAAGGGGTGGTAGCGCGCCGGGAATCGGCGCACCTGATGATCGACCGGATTCGCCGGATTGCAGGCGATCAGCCGGTTTTCCTGACGGGCGATTTCAATGCGTTTCCTACCGACGAGCCGATCCGTATCCTGGACGAGAGCGGCTTCCTGCGCGATGCTTACAAAAACAGCAAGCAGCCGCCCTTCGGCCCCGTTTGTACCTATCACGGCTACGACAGCCGGGTAAAGACCGACGAACGCATTGATTATGTATGGGTGACCCAAACTATCCGGATCGATAAGTACGGCGTGCTTACCAATACGCTGTACGGCCGCACGCCCTCCGATCATTTCCCGGTTCTGGTGATTGCGGAATTCTGAAAAACGGTTTCGGAAAGGGGAAACAGGAGGGAGCCAGGCCTAGTAGATATTGTCTTTTTTTTCCATTCAAAAAGAGGCGGCTCCCATCGGTTTTCCCTTTCTTGCCTATAAAAAAGAAAATGGATGCTTATGCAATTCGAATTACATAAGCATCCATTTTAAATTTCACTGCAGTGTATTTTTCGTTTTCCAAAACAGGCTAATAATCAAGTCATTACAACGAAGCCTCCCGGCGCTTTA
>DBFJSK010000453.1:0-5295 GCA_048403675.1 Tannerellaceae bacterium
TTTAGCTTATCGATGGCAGCCCAAGGAAAAAGTGTCAGCGGGACGGTTTCCGATCCTGCTGGGGAAGCTATTATCGGGGCGAGCGTATTGGTAAAAGGAACGACGAATGGAACGATTACCGATTTCGAAGGTAATTTCAGTTTGCAAAATGTCGGCGAAAATGCCGTTTTGCAAATTTCTTATATAGGTTATGTCACGCAAACGATTCCGCTGAAAGGTAAAAGCATGCTGAAAATAAACCTCAAAGAAGATAGCGAGACGCTCGACGAAGTCGTCGTGGTGGGTTACGGCACACAGAAAAAAGTAACCCTTACCGGTGCGGTTTCGGCCGTGAAGGCGGAAGATATTATCGCTACCAAAAACGAGAACGCCCAGAATATGCTGACCGGTAAAGTAGCCGGCTTGCGCGTGGTGCAGAAAAGCTCCGAGCCGGGCGCATTCAACAACAATTTCGATATTCGCGGGCTTGGTACGCCGCTGATTATCATCGACGGGATTCCCCGCGATAATTTCAGCCGGATCGATCCGAATGATATTGAAAGTTTTTCCGTCTTGAAAGATGCTTCGGCCGCCATTTACGGGGTACGGGCCGCCAACGGGGTGGTGCTCATCACCACCAAATCGGGCAAATCGGAAAAAACCGAATTGAGCTATTCCGGAAATGTGGGCTGGCAGATGCCCAGCGGGTTGCCGCATGTAGTCAACGCGGTGGACTGGATGACCTTGTGGAACGAAAAGAAAATGCACAATGTGAATGGCGGTTCGCTGCGTTTCGGCGACGACGATTTTGCGCCTTACCTGAGCGGCATGTTGCGTTCCACTGACTGGTACGATGCCGTGGTGCGCAAGACGGCTCCCCAAACCCAACACAACCTCAGCGCGACCGGCGGCAATGAAAAGACGCATTTTTATATGAGCGCCGGCTACCAGGGGCAGGAGGGCATCTTCAAGAGCGGCGATTTCGATTACCAACGCTTCAATTTGCGTTCGAACATCAGCAGCCAGCTTACCAACCACCTGAAAGTAGATTTGAACGTGACCGGCATCATGGATAAACAAGAACGGCCGTGGGAAAGCGCCGACGCGATTATCCGCTCGCTCTGGCGTTCGGCGCCGATCCAGCCGGTATACGCCAACAACAACCCCGACTATTTGCAGCAGGGCTTGGTAGACGGCAGCAACCCGGTGGCGATGATGGATAAAGGCATCACCGGCTACAACCAGTGGAACCGGAAATGGTTCCAGTCGTCGGTAGCGGCTACGTACGAGGTGCCCGGCATCAAAGGCTTATCGGCCAAGGCCGTGTTCAGCTTCGACTTCAATATGGAAGATAATAAAAAATACCAGAAAGCCTACAACCAGTACAATTATCAGGAGGTAGACGCCATCTACCGCCCCAATGTGCGCAATAATCCGAGCAAGCTGACGCGCGAATATTATAAGAAGGAATCCCTTCTGTATCAATTTTCCTTGAATTATGCCCGGCAGTTCAATCAGGTGCATAATGTAAACGCCCTTCTGTTGTGGGAAGGTTCCAAACGGACGGGGGATAACTTCTACGCCCTGCGCGAGCTGGGGCTGGATCTGGATCAGTTGTTTGCCGGCAATACCACCAACCAGGAAGGGTATATGAATACCGACGGCGCCGCCTTGTACGATAAGGTGAATCTGGGTCTGGTCGGTAAATTCGGGTACGATTACCAATCCAAATACCTGGCCGAGTTCAGTTTCCGTTACGACGGTTCGTCTATGTTCATGTCGGGCGGTCAGTGGGGATTCTTCCCGGCCGGATCGATGGGCTGGCGGTTTTCGGAAGAGAATTTCTGGAAAGAATCCGCCCTTTCCTTCCTGACGAACGGTAAAGTGCGTATGTCGTACGGTAAAATGGGCGACGACAGCGCGTCGAGCTACCAGTTTATCACCGGTTACTACTACCCGGCCGGAGGCGATCGAAACAAATTGCCCGGCGGCCATGTCTTCGACGGCACGTTTGTAAATTCGGCCAAGAATAAAGGCATCGCTAACCGGAATATTACCTGGTATGTGGCCAAAACCTTTGATATAGGCTTGGATTTGGAGGCTTGGAACGGCCTGTTGGGCCTTTCGGCCGATTACTTCAGCCGCGCCCGTAGCGGTTTGCTGGCTACCCGCGCCGCCAGTCTGCCCGATGAGGTGGGCGCCGATCTTCCCCAGGAAAATCTCGACAGCGACCTCACCCGCGGGGTGGAACTGGAATTGAATCACCGCCATACCGTAGGCGAATTTACCTATCGCGCCAAAGGAATCGTCTCGTTCACGCGCATCATGCGCAAGCATGTGGAACGGGCCCGGGCCGGCAATTCGTACGAGAACTGGCGGAACAACGAAAACGACCGTTACAAAGGAATCTGGTGGGGCTATGGCGACGAAGGACGCTACGGTTCGTATGCCGATATTGCCGGAAGTCCGATTTACGTAGGCCGCGACCGCTTGCCGGGCGATTATATCTATGAAGATTGGGACGGCGACGGCCAGATTACCGACCACGACCGCTATCCGATCGCTATGCGCGGCGACGGCCCGCTGGTGAACTTCAGCTTGGATCTGGGGGCACAGTATAAAGGGTTCGACTTGAATATTTTGTTCCAGGGCGCGGCCAAGGTGTATTGCGCCTACGGCGAACAATTGCGCGAACCGCTCTGGGGCAGCGATTATTCGAATGCCATGACGCAGTTTATGGATCGTTGGCATCCGGTCGATCCGAAAGCCGATCCGTACGATCCGAATACCCAGTGGGTGTCGGGCTACCACGGCTATACCGGCTCGTTGCCGGAATTCGATTCTTTCTTCAGCATTCATAATGCGGCTTATTTGCGTATGAAGAGTGTGGAGCTGGGGTATACCTTGCCGTCGAAATGGACACAAAAGGTGGGGCTGAAAGATACCCGGGTGTATGTGAACGGTTATAACTTGCTTACCATTACCGGTTTGAAGGATGTAGACCCGGAACATACAAACGACGGGGAAGGCTATAATTATCCGTTGAATAAAACGGTTTCTGTTGGTGTCAATCTTAAATTTTAAGCACATGATGAAGAATTATATTTTTGCATTCGCATTGGCAACCTGCTCGTTGACTTCTTGTCTGGATCTGGATGTTCCTCCGATGAATATTGTGCAGGATAAAGACATATTTACTTCCGAGAACGGGGTGACCAGTTATATCGCACGGATGTATAGCGAACTTCCGGTGGAAGATTTCCGGTATTCGGCCGCGCGCGGATTCAATCACTTCTGGATTATCGATCCGGTGCCCATGATTACCGGCGAGGCTATCGGGCGCGATTGGTGCGGGGCACATTCCGAAGATTTCGATTATTACAACGATGGCAAGGGCGATCCTACCGGCAACGGGTATAAACTGATCCGGGATGTGAATTATTTTCTGGAAACATTGCCTTCCTATGCGGAAAATTTTTCCGCCGAACAGGTGAATACCTGGAAAGGGGAGGCGTTGTTCGCCCGCGGACTAGCGTATTTTGCGCTGGTTAAACGGTATGGGGGCGTGCCTTTGGTGAACGAGGTGTTGAAGTATCCGGAGCAGAGCATCGACGAGCTGAAAATTCCGCGTTCGTCGGAAGAGGCGGTGTATAACCAGGTGTATGCCGATTTGACGGAGGCCTACAATTTATTGCCGGAAAAAGCCGTTCGCGGACGGGCTACCAAATATGCGGCGGCCGCTTTCAATTCCCGGGCGATGTTGTTTGCCGGTTCGATTGCCCGGTATAACAAGAATTCGAACCTGGTCGATAACGAGGGCAACCGTCTTTGCGGTATCGACGCTTCGAAAGCGAAGGAATTCTACCAGCGCAGTTACGACGAGGCTAAAAAGCTGGAGGGGCATTTCAGCCTGTATATGAAAAACTGGAAAGCCGGCGATAAGGAAGCGCAGTATCAGAATTACGTGCGCCTGTTTTTCGATGAAAGCAGCGAGGAGAATATTTTTGTCAAGGAATATTCGTATCCGAACTCGGTACACGGTTACGACGCCTATTGCGTACCGCGGCAGGCAATGGGAGCCAACGGATATGCCACGCTGGTGAACCCGACCTTGGATTTTGTGGAAATGTTCGACGGGCTGCTCAAGGATGCCGACGGGCATTTGCAGACTTTCGATGCCGACGGACATTATAAGCTGTATGAAAAGACGATGGATTTGTTTGCCGGGGCCGAACCTCGCCTTAGGGCGATCGTTATTTTGCCGGGCGACGAGTTTAAGGGGGAAGCGATTTCCATTTACCGGGGTATTTATACCAAGGAAGATGCGGCTAGCGGAATTTCGCGCCTGATTCCCGAAGGGGCGACCGAGAAATACGAGAATATTCCGGGTTGCCGGGAGTATATCGTAAGCTCGCCCAACCCCGATAACCAAACGGTATATACTCTGCCTGACGGTACGAAAATGAACGCTTCGGGTTTGAGCGGCCCCTTCTTCTCCGATACCGGAGCCGGGGCGATGTCGGGCTTTTCCGTTCGGAAATGGTTGAATCCGGATATGCCGAAGTCGGAAGTGTTGGAGAATAATTCCACCCAGACCTGGATCGAGATGCGCTATGCCGAGGTGTTGCTCAACCGGGCGGAAGCGGCGTACGAATTGGACGCGCTGGGCGCAGGGGGTACTTATAAGCAGGATGCGTTTACCTGTATCAATCAGGTGCGGGAACGGGCCGGCGCCGATTTGCTGGCTTCGGCGGCCGATTTGAACGATTTTTCGATTATCCAGCGGGAACGTCGCAAAGAGCTGGCTTTCGAAAATAAAACCTGGTGGGATTTGAAACGGTGGCGGCTGATCGAAAAGGAACAACAGTCTACGCTCTGGCGCATCCTGATGCCTTTCTATGCGGCACATGCCGGCAAATATTTCTTCGACGTGCGTACGGATGAAGATAACCACCGCTTTACGTTTGATACGCGTTGGTATTACAAGAATTTGCCGGGTGCTTCGGTGGAAAAGAATCCGTTGTTGTTGCAAAATCCCGGTTACTAATTTTTTAAATGGAAATAGTCATGAAAAAAATAGCCTGTTATTTATCCTGTTTAGTATGGTTGTTGGCGGCCGGCGCTTGCACGGAGGTCGATAATTACGATGCGCCGGAAGAAACCATCCGGGGGAGTATCCTCGATGCCGCCACGGGGCGGCCGATGCCGACGGAAGTGGGCGACGGGGGTGTTCGGTTGAAGTTGCTGGAAATGAGTTGGAGCGATAATCCGACGCCTTATTATACTACGGTCAAGCAAGAGGGCGTGTACCAGAAT